>JAGQRU010000219.1 GCA_020425105.1 Paracoccaceae bacterium | reverse complement strand
AAGCCCTTCCGCGATCGCGGTCTTGCCGACGCCCGGATTGCCGATCAGCACCGGGTTGTTCTTGGTCCGGCGGCTGAGCACCTGCATGGTCCGGCGGATTTCCTCGTCCCGGCCGATGATCGGGTCGATCTTGCCGTCGCGCGCCGCCTGCGTCAGATCCCGGGCGTATTTCTTCAGCGCGTCATAGCCGTCTTCGGCGCTGGCCGTGTCTGCCGTGCGCCCTTTGCGCAGGTCGTTGATCGCACTGTTGAGCGATTGCGCCGACACGGCACCCGCTTCCAGCGCCTCGCGCGCTTTCGACCGCACCACCGCCAGCGCGGTCAGGATGCGTTCCACCGGCACGAAGCTGTCGCCCGCCTTGGTGGCCAGTTTCTCGGCCTCGTCCAGCACCTTCGCGGTTTGCTGGTCCATATAGGTCTGCCCGGCATCGCCGGTGACTTTCGGCATCTTCGCCAAAGCGGCTTCGGTGGCATCGCGCACCCGATCCGGCGCGCCACCGGCGCGTTTGATCAGGTTGGCCGCGAGACCCTCTTCATCGTCGAGCAGTGCTTTCAGCAGATGTTCGGGCGCCAGTTTCTGATGGCTGTCCCGCATAGCGATCGTCTGGGCAGCTTGCAGGAAGCCGCGCGACCGCTCCGTGAACTTCTCCAAGTTCATGGCATTCTCCTTTTCCAAGCGCCTGTGAAATCGATCCGCCCACTTGGTGGCACGGATCCTGTCAGGCCTTGATGGATATTTGGGAAATGCCTGCGCATCGCGCAAGATGACCGGACAGATTTGCCGCAAAACGGGGCCTGCCGCGGCCCCGTTTCTTCGCCGGCCTCAGGCCCGGCGGCGCAGGCCAAGCCCGCCAAGGGCGGCCAGACCGCCCATCAGCATCACCGCGCCCGCAGGCAGCGGCACCGGCGCGGTCACTTCACGGATCGTGATGCGCGCGATGGAAAACGCGTCCGGCGACGACAGGAAGTCGATCTGCGATCCGTCAAGCGGACCCAGCGGCGTGACCGCCCCGGCAAAGGCAGCAAGGGATGTGGCCTTCCGCACCAGCCCGCCTTCGACCGTGCCTTGCGTCGCATCCACGCCCGCCACGAAAGCAGCCCCGTCGGCGGGATCGTTCACCTCCGTCCCCGCGTCATAAAGATTCGTGCCGGTCACGTCGATCACCGTGGTGCCGACGAACTGTCCGGCAGTGTCGAACAGCCGGTGGGTCAACGGGTCCTCCACCCCGAAAAACGTGTCATTGGACGGCAGCAGCATCGCAAGGAAGGTGAAGAACGGGTTGGCGCTCCCGTCCACATCCACCGTGACCGACGCGGTTTCGCCGGGATCCACCGGACCGGGCGCGCCCACTGCCAGACCCGGCAGAACCGCACCCTGCGAATTCGGTGCGATCACCTGCCGTTCGGCGGCGATGGTGGCGGGCTGCCCGACCTCGGCCAGTGCCTCCAGCCCGGGCGAGGCCACGCTGCCCGGATCGAATGCATCGAAACTGCCGTTCTGAAATGCCACGTATAGCGGCGTGAAGGAAAATCCCCCGGCCTGTGCGGTGTTTTCCACCGTCACCTCCAGAGTGGTCGCCTGCGCGGCAGCGCCGCTCAGCGCAGCCGAAATCAGAGCAAGCGCCGCGGCGCCTGCACGTATGGGAAGGGTCATATGGTTCTCCATCGGGGTTGATGCCGGGCGCGAATGCCCCGGCAGCAGGACCCTAGGGGCGGGCACCGAAACCGCGAAAACACAACTGATAGGAGTTGCGCGAGCCGCCGTGATCGCCCCGGCGCTGGACCGGCCCGCCAAGCCCCGATTGCTCACGGCGCGATCACAATCGGCGGACCCGGCACCCTTGACCTTGGCGGTGGGCTCCCCCATCACGACGCAAACAGATCCGGGACCCGATGCCATGACCGACACCCCTGCCAAAGACCGTCTGATCGCAGCACTTGACGTCCCCAACGCGCTGGCCGGGCTGCAACTGGCCGGGCAGCTGGGCGATGCGGTCAGTTTCTACAAGATCGGGCTGGGGATGCTGACCGGCGGCGGGCTGGCGCTGGCCAACGAACTGAAGCAGGATCACGGCAAGCGCATCTTTCTGGACATGAAGCTGTTCGACATCGGCGCGACGGTGGAAGCCGCCGTGCGCGGGCTGGCGCAGTTCGACCTGGACTTCCTGACGGTGCATGGCGACCCGCATGTGGTGCGCGCCGCGCGCGAAGGGGCGGGCGCATCGGGGCTGAAGATCCTTGCGGTCACCGTGCTGACCTCGCTCGACCGCGCCGATCTGGATGCCTGCCTGATCCGCGACGGCGCGATCCCCGATCTGGTGACGGAACGGGCCGCGCGGGCGTTTGAGGCCGGCGCGCACGGCGTCATCGCCTCGCCGCAGGAAGCCGCCCTGATCCGCGCCCTGCCCGAAGCCGCCGGCCGCCTGATCGTCACCCCCGGCGTGCGCCCCGCAGGTGCCGCCCTTGGCGACCAAAAGCGCGTCGCAACCCCGGCCAGCGCGATCCGTGACGGGGCCGATCACATCGTGGTGGGCCGCCCGATCTGGCAAGCCGCCGACCCCCGCGCGGCGGCGCAGGCAATTCAGGCGGAGCTTGCCGCGCTTTAGGCGCGCGCCGCCAAGGCTTCGCGCAACCGGGTCTGAAACCGCGCGACCACATCGCGACGCGACAGAAATTCCTCTACCGGCATCAGCGCCCAGCCCTGCCCTTCCGATCCCAGCCGCACGGCGGCGGGGTCCAGATCCGGCCAGTCGGCGGCAAGGAACCACGCGGGGCGCGGAGCCACATAAAACCGGCGATGAAAGATCCGCGCGGGATCCAGCCGCAGCCCAAGCTCTTCGTGCAGTTCGCGCAGAGCGGTGGCCTCGACAGTCTCGTCCCCCTCACGCCCGCCGCCGGGCAGGTCCCAAAGACCGGGATCTGACAGGCCGGGGCGGTCATCGCGCAACAGGCACAGCACCCGGTCGCCCATCAGCACCGCGATCTTCGCACCGTCGAATTCTGTCCCGGATCCGCTTTCCACCGCCCCGCCCGCATTCTATCACGGACCCGCAGGCCCGCCGCCGTTATACTGCGCCTGCCCCTTCCGCACAGGCCCGCCATGCCCGCCCTTTGCCGCGACTGCTTCACGACCCCGCCCGACAGCCCCCGGCGCTGCCCGTCCTGCGGGTCGCCCCGGATGATCGCGCATCCCGAGCTTTTCGGCCTCTGCATCGCGCATATGGATTGCGACGCCTTCTATGCCAGCGTCGAAAAGCGCGACAACCCGGCGCTGCGCGACAAGCCCGTGATCATCGGCGGCGGCAAACGCGGGGTGGTGTCCACCGCCTGCTATATCGCCCGCATCAAGGGCGTGCGGTCGGCCATGCCCATGTTTCAGGCGCTGAAGCTTTGCCCCGACGCGGTGGTGATCCGGGGCCGCATGCAGGCCTATGTCGACGCATCGCGCGCCATCCGCGCGATGATGGCAGAGCTTACCCCCGCCATCGAGCCGCTGTCGCTGGACGAAGCCT
>JAGQRU010000218.1 GCA_020425105.1 Paracoccaceae bacterium | reverse complement strand
TCGACCGTCGGGTTGCCCCGGCTGTCCAGAATTTCGCGGCCGATGATGTCGATGATGGTGCTCATGGGGGCGGTTCCTTACCCTTGCGCTTGATACTGGGCGCTGTTTAGCTTGCCTTCCGCCGTGTGGGAAGGGCGGTAGGGGTCAGATGTTAGCGCAATCAGTATGCGATAGCGCTCACGTTTGCAACGGCGGTGTCTGGCGCGCCAAGCGGCGCTCGCGGGCAAAGGTGTAAAGCCCGGAACCGATGATGATCGCACCGCCGACCAGCGTCCAGCGATCGGGAATTTCGCCAAAGACCACGATGCCGATGAGGATGGCAAAGATCAGCCGGGCATAGCGGAACGGGGTCACCGTCGCGACGTCGCCCACCCGCATCGCCGCCGTCAGCGCGTAATAGGCCAGAACCCCGCACAGGACCGCGCCAGCCATGGCAAGGCTCGCGCCGGTGCCCGGCCATGTTGGCGTGGTGCCGAAGGGCAGCAAGACGACACCGGCCAGCGCGGCGCCAGAGAAGCCCCATCCCGACAGCACGATGGACGACACATGAACCGGCGCGATGCGGGTGCACAGATCGCGTGCCGCCAGGGCCAGAACCGCGATCACCGGAAGAATCGCCACAGCGGAAAAGCCGTCGGTGCCCGGCCGGATCACCACAAGAACACCGACAAAGCCGATCAGGATCGCGGCCCAGCGGCGCCAGCCGACCGGCGCCGCCAGAAAGACCGCGGCCCCCAGCGTGACCGCCAGCGGCATCGCCTGCAGCACGGCGGACACCATTGCCAGCGGCAGGACAGTCAGCGCGAAGATGAAACAGGCGTCGCCGATGACTTCGCCCGCGATGCGCATCAGCATCAGGGGATGAGCCATTTCGCGCACGAAGAACCGTTCGCCGCGCAGACGCGCGTAGGCCCAGAAAATCACTGTGCCCGCCGTGCCAATGATGACAAGCACTTGGCCGGGCGGAAGGCTGTGTGCCGACGACTTGATGAACATGTCCTCAAGCGCGAAGCCCAGCATGCTGGCGACCATCAAGGCGATCCCGCGTAGATTGTCCATATCAGGTCCGTGTGATTTCCGCTTGTCCGCACATGCTCCGTCTGTCCCGCCTAACCCGCGCAGACAGCGTTGACCAGTGATTGCGCTATCGTGCGCCCGTGGGGGTCTCTACGTCACTTCTTGATCGGCACGCCGTAAAGCTCCAGCCGATGGCCTTTCAGGCGATATCCGAGCTTGGCCGCAATGCGTTCCTGCAGCGCTTCGATATCGTCATCGACGAATTCGATCACGGCGCCGGAGTTCATATCGATCAGGTGATCGTGGTGGTCGCGGTCGGCGTCTTCATACCGCGCGCGCCCGTCGCCGAATTCGTGTTTTTCAAGAATGCCCGCCTCTTCGAACAGTTTCACCGTGCGATAGACGGTGGCGATCGAAATGCCCGGATCGACGGCGGAGGCGCGGGCGTAAAGCTCCTCCACATCCGGGTGATCGTCGGCTTCTTCCAGCACGGCGGCGATGGTGCGCCGCTGGTCCGTCATGCGCAGGCCTTTTTCTTCGCAGCGGTCGAGAATGGTGGCGGGCATGGCGCGATCTCACGGAATTTGGTGGAGCCCATTTTTAGGGGATTTTGCCGGGCCGCTCCACCCCAAAACCCGTCGCGCGCCGCAGTAGGGGCGCGTCATGCTGACGGTCAGGTACCGCAGAAGGTCTGCAGAACCTCCTCGTCGGGATTCGGCGGGCGGGTCAGGTGCTCGGGCGCGCGGTCGAACGGGCGGGTGACCGTTTCCAGCAGGCGGCGGAACGGCGCGAAATCCCCCGCGACGGCAGCGGCGATCATGTCTTCGATCCGATGGTTGCGCGGGATGACGCGGGGATTGGCGCGGTGCATGGCCTCCAGATCGGGGCCGCCCTGATCGGCGATGCGCCGATCGTATGCCTGTCGCCAGGGCACCAGCGGCGCGGGATCGGTCAGCGCCAGCGCCGCCTGATCCCAGGGCAAGGCGGCGAAGCTGTTGGTGAAATCGCCCTGACCGGTTTGCAGGGCTTGCAGGAAGTCGTTGATCAGATGGCTGTCGGCTTCGGCCAGATCCTCGTCATCGGGGTCGGCCCGCAGGCCCAGCTTGGCCCGGAAGACGGCCAGCCACGCATCGGCGAAACGTTCGGGGAAACGGTGGACCGCCTGGGTTGCCAGATCGATGGCCTCATCGCGGTTGGCGCTGATCTGGGGCAGCAGACAGGTGGCGAATTGCGCCAGGTTCCAGACCGCGATGTCGGGTTGGCGGTTATAGGCATAGCGTCCCATCCGGTCGATGGAACTGAACACCTTGCGCGCGTCGAACCGGTCCATGAAGGCGCAGGGGCCAT
>JAGQRU010000217.1:10858-14908 GCA_020425105.1 Paracoccaceae bacterium | reverse complement strand
AGGTGATCATCACGTTCCAAAGATGGCCGTTCGGGGTGCAGGGGTCGGCCATCAGGCCTTCCAGACACATGTATTGCACGCCCGGGCTCATCAGCTCGAGCCGCATGAACACGGTGAACAGCACCGAGATGAAACCGACGACCCCTGCCACGAAGAGGTAGAGGATCCCGATATCCTTGTGGTTCGTTGACATGAACCATCGCGTGAACCAGCCGCGCTGGTCGTGATGGTCATGGCTGTGAATGGCGGCGTCGGCCATACGTGCCTCCCGAATTAGCTACAGATAGACGGACCTCTAGCCCGATCTTCGGATCGTTTCTAGTCGCAGGCAGAAATTGACGCAATGACCGGTTCGGATTTGATCTGGGTCATTGTGTCCGGCCTCTGCGCTGCAGCATCGGCCTGATTTTGCGGGTAAGTGGCTACCACTGCAAGATGAATGTCAGTTTCGCATATGAGAATTCGATTTACGCCGCTTTTTCACGCGGATCGCGTGTCGGACGCCGGTCCGGGCGTCAGGTTTTCTGCCGCTGGCTTTCGTCAAGCGCAAGGATTTCGCGGAGCAGAGTTGTCAGGATGGCATCGGCATCCGCGATGGCCATGCTGTCCGACCATTGGGACAGTCTGTCCGTGACGTCGGCGGGAAGGGCGCGCCGCTGCGCTTCAAGCCGCGTATGCATGGCGGTCGCAAGATCCCGCAGGGCCTGGGATGTACTGAAATCCGCCGGATTTGCCAGCGCGCGCGCGCTGTACAGATCAAGGTCCCACCATCTGGGGTCCTGCTCCACCTTGGCGCGATCTTCGGCTGAAAACTTGTCCAGAAGGTTCTTGTTCGCCTGGGTCAGATGGCGGATTACGAACCCGGCCAACGGGGTGTCGATGACCCAGG
This sequence comes from Paracoccaceae bacterium, assembly GCA_020425105.1. Classification (GTDB taxonomy): domain Bacteria; phylum Pseudomonadota; class Alphaproteobacteria; order Rhodobacterales; family Rhodobacteraceae; genus Meridianimarinicoccus. The sequence goes on along the minus strand of JAGQRU010000217.1, from coordinate 14,019 downwards.
GGGTCGGCTCGGTCCAATTGAGCTGTCGCGCCGCCGCAAATTCGGTCGCGGGCTCATGGGGGGAGGCGCGGAATTCCCGATTGCGGGTCATGAAATACCGGAGCGACGCCGGAATTCCTGAATTCGTGCGCTTCTGCACCGGCGGCTCCACGTCCAGGATATCGAAGAAGCCCTTGACCGAGTCGGAATCGGCCAGCCGGACGGTCACCTTCTTGACCCCCGGCAGCCTGAGCCACGAGGTCACCAGCATGTTCCAGCGCGCGGCTTCCACATTGGCGCGCACAAAACGCTCGACCGTGGTATTCGACCACGCGCCCCATTGCCACCATGCGCTGTTCAGCCATTCCATCGGCGGCCGGATGAAGACGATCACATGTGCGGTGAGCTTTGCTCCGGTCAGAAATTCTGCCTCTCGGAACCGTTTGGCGCGGTTGATCCATCCTTCGGCGGACAAGATCGGCGTGATGCCTTCTTCGACCAACTGTCGGATGGGATCGGCGCCCTGAGACAGCCAGGCGGGAGTGTCGTCCGGCGCAATGTCCGGCGATGCCGCGTATCCGAATACCGTCCGATGGGCGCTGGAGGTCAGTTTTTCAGAGCGCAAGAGCCGGCCCTGCGGGGTCAGCGCGACGTAGGAATACGGGTGGTTTGAGCGCGATTGGAAATCGGGGGCTTCGGACAAAGTGGCCTGCAGCGAGCTGCTTCCGCATTTTGGGGCGCCGACATGCAGAACAATATCTTCTTCCATTGCCATATTCTCGGATCTTTCTTGCAATTAGTGTAGCGGCCCGGATGCACGACCACAAAAATGGTTTCAGGCGGTGTGCGCCAGAGGTGACGCGGAAAAAGTTTTTTGCAACGCGGCGTCGAGATCGGCCATCGTGACGGGCAGGCCCAGATCCACGAGGCTGGTGACGCCATGTTCCCGGATCCCGCAGGGGACGATCCCGCCAAAATGCGACAGGTCTGGCTCCACATTGATCGACAGGCCATGAAAGCTGACCCATTTGCGCAGGCGCAGGCCGATTGCCGCAATCTTGTCCTCGCGTGGGGTGCCGTCCGGGTTGGGCGCCTTGTCATGGCGCACCACCCAAACGCCGACGCGGCCCTCGCGGCGTTCTCCTTTCACATTGAACTCGGCCAATGTGGCGATCACCCAGTCTTCCACCTGCGCCACGAAACGGCGCACGTCGCGACCGCGCGCGGCAAGGTCGAGCATCACATAGGCTACCCGCTGTCCGGGACCGTGATAGGTGTATTGCCCGCCGCGCCCCGCATCATAGACCGGAAACCGGTCCGGATCGGTCAGATCCTCGCGCCGCGCGCTTGTGCCTGCCGTGTAAAGGGGCGGGTGCTCCAAAAGCCAGATCTGTTCCGAGGCGGTTCCGGCCCGAATGGCTGCCACACGGGCCTCCATGGTGTGCAGAGCTTCGGGGTAGGGGACCAGGCGATCGGTAAACTGCCACTCAACCGCCATTAAGAATCTCCCTGCCCAAGTCGCCCGAATCGGTTAGTCTTTGGGGCATCGCTATAAAAATTTTTTCGGGGATCCGCCAATGGCTACTTCAAAACACGCACTCTTCGCTGCTGCATTCGCGGTTACCTTGGCCCCGGCAGCTCCCGTTATGGCAGGTGCGGATGACATTGTCGGCGGCATCATCGGCGGGGTGATCGCGGGTGGGATCATGAGCCATCAGCAGAAGAAGACCACCAAGGTGTATCGTGCACCGGCCGTGTCTTCAGCTACCCGAGAGCAGAACCGGCAGGTGCAGAACTCTCTGAATTATTTCGGTTTTCCGGTCGGCACCGCGGATGGTGTTCTGGGCAGCAGATCGCGCGCGGCGATTGCCGAATATCAGATGTATATCGGTTATCCCTCCACGGGCCAGTTGACAGATTTCGAACGCAACTTCCTGATCCAGTCCTATACCCGCGCTCAGGCGGGCGGCTTCGCGACACAGCAAACTATTGCCACCATGCAGGATGGCACGCGCGGCCTGTTGCGCCAATACCGCAATCAGCAGTTGCAGGCCGCGGCGATGCAGCCGCAATACACACCGACGCAACCACAATATGCCCCAACGCAACCGGTGGTTCAGACCCCTGTGCCAGCGGCGCCGTCGCAAACGACGGTTGTGGTCAATACCAACCCGCAGGCGCCTGCGGTGCCGCAGCAACCGGCGGTCACGGCTGCCGCCACCTCGCAGGGGCCCGCTGATGCCGCAACGGCATTGGCGGCGCTGGCGGTGCCGAATTTCATGGCCGATCAGGCCGAAGCCTCGGTCACTTCCTATTGCAACATGGTCAACCTTCGGACCAGCAGCAATGGCGGTTTTGTGACGGCCGCGACCATGTCGGATCCGCGCGTGGCGCTGGACGAACAGTTCTGCCTGGCGCGCACCTTTGCCATCGCCAATGGCGAAAAGCTGATGGACCGGGTAAAGGCCATCACCCCGGCGCAGATCGAGGCCCAGTGCAAGCAATTCGGCCCGCTTCTGAAGGACCATGTGTCCGCCCTGTCGTTCAAGTCGCCTGAGGAGGTGATGCAGGATGTCGGCCAGTTCGTGCTGGCGAGCGGGATCTCTCCGACGCAGTTGAAAGGCACGGCAGAGATCTGTCTCGCGGTGGGCTACCGCACTGACGATCTGCCGGTCACGCTGGGATCGGCGCTGTTGCTGACGGTTTTGGGAGAGCGCCCCTATGCCGAAGTGATGGGGCATCACCTTGTGCAGGGATTTGGCGCGAGCAAGCGGTCCGATCTGGCGCTGGCCTGGTACGATATCGGTCTGGACGCCTTGCAGACGGGCGCGACGCCGGTTTTCGCGACAACAGTGCCTGAGCGCAATCAGTTGATGACCGTGTCGGTTCAGGCTTTTGGCGAACGCAATGGTCTGGCCTCCGGCATGCAACAGGGGGCCGCAGCCCAACCGGTTCCCGCGTCAGGTGTGCCGACCTTCGCGATCACCCAGTAACGCGCCACGCAATGCCGTACTTTCGGGCCGCCCCATGGGCGGCCCTTGCCTTTTGGGGCTACCGTTCCGGTCTGAACCATCACAGTCCGTTCGCGGTCCATGAAAGCAGAAAAAAACCCTTCACAACGCCAGATCGGTCGGCTACACCCCCGCCACTGTCAGATGGATGCGGTCGTGGCGGAATTGGTA
>JAGQRU010000217.1:0-10852 GCA_020425105.1 Paracoccaceae bacterium | reverse complement strand
GGTAGACGCGCAGCGTTGAGGTCGCTGTGGGGTAACTCCCGTGGAAGTTCGAGTCTTCTCGACCGCACCAGATATGTTCGTCAATGTGCCTTGGTGACGTGCAAATCATTGATAATTAACGATTTAGCCATTGATGCTGCGTAGATGATTGCCATGCGCGGGCAAAAATGAACACTGGATCCCGCACAAATTACGCATGGGATCCCGCATGGCATCAATCCGAAAGCACGGTGCGCGCTGGCGTGCAGAGGTCAGTCGCGCCGGGACTCGCCGATCAAAGATTCTTCCGACGAAACGCGCAGCGCAGGATTGGGCGGCACGTCTGGAGTATGAGTTGGCGAACCCTGGTATCGTCGCGGCCGATACCACATTCGGCGACGTTATGGATCAGTGCAGTGACTTTCCCGCCAAGGCATGGCGCTGAAACAGGTCAATGACCCGCCCAGCCCCATATAACTCCGCCCGCCGCTGCACCCCGCGCTGCTGGACGCATGGCACCGTCTGGGCCAATGGCGAGAGATACTTCACCGGATTCATTGCGCGCGACATTCGCAGACGCGGGAAGAAGGGTAAGAGAGTGATGCGGAGGCGCTACCACGCTACGCCTTGATGATAGCGTTCATTGCAACTTCGGTCAGAAATGCCGAGCGCGTTAGGCCCCGCCGATCCGCCTCAGCATCGATCGCATCCAGCACACCCTTTGGCACACTCAGATTCGCACGAACCAGCCGCTGGTCTCGGGCAACATGGGGAACAGACAACAGATAGGCTCCCCCGGCAATATGTCGGGCGACTTCCGGGTCGCTGCGCACTTCATCGATTGATCTGGACTGCGGTGCCTCCATTCCCTCCAGATGCAGGCTTAGCGCTTCGATGGCATTCTTCAGGATGTTGTCGGGATTGTCTGATGCTGAAAAGCACCCCTTTACATCAGGGAACCAGACACCGAAGGCGGAGTCTTCTTCCTTGTCGATCACGGCAAAATAGTGGGTCATCTTATTCTCCTGCGCGGGGCAGGCTGGCCCTAAAGCCAACCTGCTGTTTTTGCTATCTGCCGGGCAGTGCCCGTTGGCAGGTCTTTCTTGGGGTGGGGGACCGTCAGCCGCTTGTCGCCCTTGACGAACTGGTGATGCGACCCGTTGGTGTTGCGGAGCGTCCAGCCTTCGGCTTTCAGTCGCTTGATGATCTTTTTGCTATCCCGTTCTATGCGTATATATATGCGCAAATAGCGCGGCGCGGCCAAGTGAAAATGCGCATTATATTGCGCAAAAAATATGCTGTGCCCACAACTGCACGCGTGCGTTGATGCTGGTCGGACGATCAGAAGAACGCCCGGATTGCCAAAAAAATCGTGCCGGTACGCTGGTGATGGCGCCCCCAATATTTCCGCAGATTCGGTTGTAGTATACTGAAATGATAACGTAATCTGGTGAATCTTGACCGCACCACTTCTCACATGAGATGTCGGAACGGCCTCTAGGGCTTTGAACCGGAATGATAAATCCTGACCCTAGTAGGTGTTGTTGCGTTTCAATGGTTCTCTTTGGATTTGCCCGTCGCGCTTAGAAGCCTTGCTGCCCAGGCATTTTCCGATGCGGCCGCAAGCACTTCGATTCCATCGGCTTCCAGGGTCCATTCGCTCAGCATGCGCCTTGAGCCGTCGATCAGGTAGATCGTCGTGTCGGTTGCACTGGCGGTCAGCCGCCCCGTGACGCGGACCGGAATGTGAGGCAGAGTTGAACCTCGCGTGCTTGGAAAGAGTACTTTTACAAGTTGATTTGGTGCAGGCGCATGCGTGTGGCTACACATGCCGAACTCTTCGACGAGATACCCGATCGCTACGCCGTCATCTTCCGCGTGGTCGGCAACAATCAAGAAACCGGTCAGCGAGACGGTGCGTCCGTCGAATTCGGGGTTGGTCCCGTGTGCCGCGCGTTTACGCCGCTCGGTGACGGCGCCCCTTTGGGACAGGATCGCGTCAGCGTCGATGCCGCGAACCGCGAGGCTTGCGCGAAGGTCTCTCTGACGGATCTCGAGATCGCGCAGGCGGGCGGCGTCGGGTTGGGTCGTGGCAATCTGCTCAGCGATTGTGGCAAGCTCGCCCAATGACGAAAGCGTTGCGACGTCGAGATCCCTGAAAGGGTCGTCGAAAGACTGGCTGGCGGGATCGGGCAGGTCGGCAAATCCGACGGTCACAGTGTCTGCATGGGCGGTCGCAGCGGCAACCACGATCATCAAAGCCGAAAGGCATCTCACCAGCATCAATCTCCTTGTTCTGCTCGAAGCAGAAAGCCCGGCGACTGCCCAGCTCAAAACGCGGCTCTCAGGCGAAGCCCGAACAGCGCGACGGTCTCGCTATCAGGGTTCAGCGCGGGGTTGTGAATGATCTGGACGCTCGGTGTGATCTGGATGCCTTCCGTCAATTGCAGACGTTGGAAAACCTCAATCGTTGCCTGGTCATCCAGAGCGGCGCCGAATGTATCCTCGTTCGGCCGGCTCCAGTTCACACCGACGCCAAGAAGGTCCTGACCAGGGTTTCTCGAATATCCGACCCCCGCGCTGAGAGAGGCTTCGTAAAGGCTTCCTCCGTCCTCAGACCACCCGCCCCGCACGAAAGGCAGCCATTTTTCAGCGACCGCGTGCGTGTAAGAAAAGGCGACACCCTTGCCTTCGCGCGTGCCTGCCTCTTTTCGCGCATCGATATGCCAGAGAGTGAGATGGGCATTGTTGACGAACAGGGCCTGGGGACCTGACGTCCATCCGAACTCCAGCGTCTTGAACGTCTCGCCCTGGTCGGACAGGTTGTCGAACCCCGCCAGCGGGTCGGTAGGATCCGCATTGGCGTCGACGGCGCTTGCAGCCGCATAGAAATTGTCGTTCAGAAACCCTCCGACCATCGCGCCAAGCGCACCGTCGGGCAGGCCCCCGATCGTCCCGGAGCCGGTTTCAAACGCCAGATTTGAGAAACCGGTCCAAGGGCTCGCAAGAGCATAGACATCGACGTAATCGGTAACGTCGAGAAAGCCGATATAAGCGACACCGCGTTTCTGGGCAAAATCCTGCTTCCAGTACGCATTGGTCAGTCGCCAGCCCTGATCATTGAACACCGAACTCACCAGACCGGCATATCCCAACTCGGACCCGAAATCCGCCGGCGCGACATCCCCATAGCGGTGGCGGTTCTCGACCTTGAAAATCAGTGATCCGGTGTTCAGTCCTTCACGGTCGATCAGGTCCCATTGGCCAAAGACGCGGAACGCGCCGCTGGCGGTGGTGTCCTCGTCGGTGAGGCTCGATGTTGCTGCATATCCCAAGGCATTGTAGTCGAACCCGAGATCCAGGCCGCTGGTCTCTTTCAGCCTTGTTTTCCAGGCATCCCAGCTCCGCTGCAGATTGACATCGAGCATGTCGTCCTTGGCTTGCGCGTCGCTCTGAAGAACGGCGGGCGTGGCATTCGGACCAGAAATCGCCTGGCTTGCCGACTGATCCTGCGAGGACGCGGGAGCCGCGCCCAAGGCAATCATCGATGCGGCTGCCAGCGATCCGATTGGCGAACTCAGTCGGGTCAGCAAAATGGGCATCCTTGTTTCTTCAAATGTGCCACTGACGTCAGAGAGTGTTCTTGAAGATGGTCCCTCCCTTCATGATCAGTCCCAAGCCTTCGTCGGGATTGGCCATGAGGGTGATGTCTTCCAGCGGGTTGCCGTTGACGAGCAGAAGATCACCATAGGCGCCTTCGGCGATTACACCGAGCGGACCGTCCTGATAGGGGTGGCGTTGTCCGCTGCGTTCGAAGAGTTCCGCGTTGATCGAGGTCGCCTGGGTGAGGATCTCAACCGGCTCGTAATACGCTGTTCGCGCGACGAATTCCTGCGACTGAAACGGACCCAGATCAATCGTGCCCAGAATGTCGGTGCCGAACGCCATTTTCAGGCCGAGGGCCTTGGAGCGCTCATATCCGTTCTTGGCGCCGGCCTGAGCTTCCAGATATTTGGGGATCGAGTCGCCCGTCATCCCGGCCTGGTCCGGTCCGACGCTGAAGGAGAGGAACTGGGTCGAGTAGATGATGTCCTTCTCTTTCATCAGCTGCATGGTGGCCTCAGAGGCGAAAAGCCCATGCTCGATGGACCGAACGCCAGCCTGGATGGCATTGAAGATCGCCACGTCCGTGTAGGCGTGGATCGTCGCGTAGGTTCCCCAATGCGTCGCTTCCTCGACGATGGCAGACAGTTCTTCGGGCGTGTACTCCGTCACGTCGAGCGGATCATGGGCCCCTGTGACAGAGCCCGATCCCATTATCTTGATCTGACTTGCGCCATAGCGAAGGCATTCCCGAACCGCTTTTCTCACTTCCGGCACACCATCGGCGATGATCGTCCAACCGCGCAGATAGGCCGGATCCATCTGCGGCGTGAAATGCGGCGACAGGTAGTTGTGCCGCGGATCGAAGTCGCCGTGACCGGATGTCTGCGAAATGAAGAAGCCCGATGGCAGAATGCGTGGGCCTGGAACAACGCCCGAGTCGATTGCCCTTTTCAGCCCGAAGGACGGACCGCCCATGTCGCGAACGGTCGTGAACCCGCGTAACAGCATCCGTCGCGCACCTTCTGCGGCCATGGCGCCTGCATATTCATGCGGCGATGCGTAGATCAGGTTCTCGATCGTATCATTCCACATGACATGCGTGTGCGCATCCGTCATGCCGGGCGTCAGCACGCGACCGTCCGCGTCGATCACCTGCGCCGCAACCCCATCCTCCGAGCCTTCGGGCAGGTCGAGATTTTCCCCAATGGCGGAAATCAATCCATTCTCGATCAGGACGTCTACGCCAGTGATCAACTCGGGTGTACGGCCGTCGAAAATGGACGCGCCACGGATCAGGATGGGCGCAGGCGACGATCCCTGTGCGAATGCCAGTCCGGGAAGGCTTGCACAGGATGCGGCGGCCAAAGAGGTTTTGAGAAAGCTGCGGCGATCGATCATGGGAATTCCTCTTTCGAAATGTGGTTCCGAGAGCATTGGCTGCGATGATACAGGCATGCAGATGGTGCTGCCAGACGAATTCACCCGTCTCCGAATGGACAGTGAGCCTGCTCCCAGAGGCGGTTCGGCTCATTTGAACAGCTTCGAGCCGTTTCGTAAGTGAATTTCCCGCTCGGTTATGCTGCCGCCGGGGTTGATGACGGGGGGGGAGATATGCCTGATCGGGCGTCTGTCCGTTCAGCGATGAATGTGGCTTCGTGCCGTTTTAGCATGCCGGATACCGCGCAAGACTTGCCCGGGCGGCTGAGACGCTGTCATAGGTACGCGCCTTTTCCATCCATGCTGATCTGGATGTCGGCTTGCGCTTGAAATGCGGCAGCGGCACGGCCTTCAGCACGCCCGCGTCGATCTGCGACCACACGCAATGGGCATGCCGCCGCCCGTTCTTTTCGTGGAAAAGACGGCATGGGGTTGGCCTGTGAGGCCGAGCGTCTTCTCCACCCGCGCGACGGTGTCTTCGAACACCTCGACGGGCACGGACGCATCCGTGGGCGGGTTCAGCGACAGGGAAAACAGATACTTCCGGCACTGCGTGGCCTGTGAGATCGCCTCGGTCCCGGCAAGGGCGCCGAACAGGTCGTCCGCAACAAATCCGTCGAGCCCGTGCAGGCGCACATGGTCGTTGTTGGCCAGGTTCATCAGGTGATGCGCAAGCTCCTGACCATGGGCGCGCGTGTTGCCCTCCAAAATCATGGGGCCTGACGCAGGGCCTGGAGGAGAAGGCTTCGGATGGCGGCCAGATGCCTGTTATCCGCGAACATCATGCCGACAGACCCTCGGGACCGAAAGGCCGAGGCTCTGGTCCATCGCCGTCAGAGACCCGCCCAAACGCCTCCAGTGCCCGTTTCATCTCTGGTTCAGACCGAAGAATGCCGCCCAAAACCTCCAGTTCAGAAAGTAAATCTTCGGCGGCCAGAAGTTCTGGGTTGTCCCCGTCGGGGGCACCAGACAGACCCAGGCTCAGCCCAAAAAGTGCAACCAGCCCCAGGCCGTGATCACCGTCGCCGCGGTGCCCGCCAGCACGGACGATGCGGCGACGCGTCGAGCCGCGCCGTACATGTCGGCGAAGACATAGGCATTCACCCCGGGTGCCATTGCGGCAGTGATCACCGCCGCGCGGAAGCTGACGGGGGGCAACTCAAGCCAGCGTCCCATGCCCCAGACAATCGCCGGGTGGACGACCAGCGATACCAGCACGACATAGGCGATGGCGCGCATGTCGCCTTCGGGGCGATAGCGCACCAGAACGCCGCCCAGCCCAAACAAGGCCGCGGGCAGGGCGGACCGCGCCATCAGGGCCACAGCTTCGGTCAACACCTCGGGCAGTGCGAAGCCGGACAGATTGACGGCCAGACCAAGCGCGATGCCGATGACCAGCGCATTGGAAAACATCGCTTTCAGAATGGCGCGCGTGGTTGCGACCGGCCCGTTGCCGCCGCCTCGGGCGATCTCCATCGCGGTGATGCCCACCAGATAGCAGAACGGCGCGTGGATCGAGATGATGGCGAAATTCGCCGCAAGGGACGCGGTACCGTAGGCGCGTTCCGAAATCGGCACCCCGAGCAGCAGCGAGTTGGAAAACAGGCAGCAAAACCCGATGGCGACCGCATCTTCCCAACTGCGCTTGAACAGGTGCCGCGCGCCCAGAAGACCCAGCACGAAGCCCGCGACCGCTCCGGTATAAAAGCTGCCCAGCAGCGCCAGATCGAAACTGGCCGACAGATCCAGCGTCGACATGGCCTGGAACAGCAGGCAGGGGATCGCGAATTTCTGCGCATAGCGCATCAGGGCGTCCACGCCGGCTTCTGAAAAGAGACCACGCCAGACCGCGACATAGCCGAAGCCGATGACCAGAAAGACGGGAAGGACAACGTTGATCAGAGCGCCCATGGGATCAGACCGGGAAGGTAAGTGTCAGGCCATCATAGGCCGGCACGATGTGATCGGGGGTCTCGGCTGCAACGGTATCGTAATCCAGATCCAGATGCATGTTGGTCAGCACCGCGCGCCGGGGTTTCAGGTCTTCGATCCAGCCCAGCGTCTTTGCCAGATGGGCGTGGGTGGGGTGCGGCGTCCGGCGCAGCGCATCGACGATGAAGCAGTCGAGCCCCCTGAGCAGCGGCCAGCTTTCATCGTAGAGATCCGACACATCCGGCAGATAAGCCACGTCGCCGATGCGGAACCCCAGCGACTCCATCCCCGCACCATGGGCAACGCGGAAGGGGCGCAGCAGGATGGTTCCGCCGGCACCGTCGATGGCGACGTCGCCGTCGATGGGATGCAGGTTCAGGATCGGCGGATAGGGAGAGCCTTCCGGCTGGATAAAAGCATAGGAAAATCGTTCCAGCAGGGCAGCGCGCGTCGGCGCGTCGGCCCAGACATTCAGCCGGGTGCGGGTGTTGAAAACGATCTGGCGCAGATCGTCCAGCCCGTGAACGTGATCCGCATGGGCATGGGTATAGACCACCGCGTCAAGTGTGCCGATCCCGGCGCTCAGAAGCTGTTCGCGCATGTCCGGGGTGGTGTCGATCAGGACGGTGGTGGTGCCGCCGTTATCCTCGCGCTGCACCAGAAGCGAACAGCGCCGCCGCCGGTTGCGCGGGTTTGCCGGGTCGCAGTCGCCCCACAGGCCGCCCAGGCGCGGCACCCCGCCGGATGACCCGCAGCCCAGAATGGTCAGCCGCAGCACCGCCATCAGGCGGCATCCGCGGCGCGCCATGCGGCGGCTTTGGCGAACAACCGGTCGAAATTCGCGCTGGTCTGACGGGCGAATTCGCTCAGGCTCAGGCCGAATGTCTCGGCACCCACAGCGGCGGTGCGGGCGACATAGGCCGGTTCGTTGCGCTTGCCGCGATGGGGCGGCGGCGCAAGATACGGGGCGTCGGTTTCCACAAGGATCCGGTCGACCGGGGCGGCGGCGAAGATCTCGCGCAGATCGGAGGATCGGGGGAAGGCGGCGATGCCGGACATGGACAGATAGAAGCCCAGATCCAGCGCCGCCCGGCCCAGTGCGGCGCTGGACGAAAAGCAGTGCATCACGCAGTCATAGGCGCCCGCACGATATTCGTCGGTCAGGATCCGCGCCATGTCGTCATCGGCGGCGCGGGCATGGATGATCAGCGGAAGACCCGTGCGGCGCGCCGCTTCGATGTGGATGCGCAGGCTGTCTTGCTGCATCTCGGCGGTCTCGGACGTGTAATGATAGTCCAGGCCGGTTTCCCCGATCCCGACAAATTTCGGGTGTGCGGCCAGCGCCACCAGATCATCGACGCTTGCCATGGGTTCGGTCGCAACGCTCATCGGATGAGTGCCCGCGGCCCAGAAGACCGGCGCATGGGCATCGGCGATGGCGCGCACCTGTGGGACGCTGCGCTGCTTGGTGCAGATGGTGACCATGCTGCTGACCCCGGCGGCGACAGCGCGGTCGATGATGGCGGGCAATTCGCCGTCGAAATCGGGAAAATCCAGATGGCAGTGGCTGTCGACCAGCCGCGGCGGGGCAGGGTGCGTCATGATCGGGTCACCTTCGGGCGGCGCATTCACCCGCCAGCTTGTCAATTCTCAGCACCATATCGAGGATGAGCGTCTGAGGGTCAAGGTTGACCGCCAATCCGCGGCGCACGCGCGCCGGTTCGCCCTGATGCGCGGCAGCCCAGACCCGCCCCGCCGCCGCATCGGGCGCCAGACGGGCCTGCGGGCCGCTGTCTGCCCCGTCCGTGCCCAGCACCCCCTGGCGCGCCAGACCGGCCAGGGCGCGTTCCAGCAGATCCAGAAAGAGCTGCCGTTCTTCGTCCGCATCGCGTCCCGCCAGTTTGGTCGCCAGCGCGACGGCGCGCATCCGGTCGGCACCGGGCATGCTGCCCAGCAGCGCGTCAATTTCGGCGCCGAGCGCCACGCCGTCATGCGCGTGGACCCGCAACGCGGCGCCCGGGCTGCCATCGGACAGCTGCGCCAGCGCGGTCCGCGCCTCTGGCGGCTCGTCGGGCAGCAGCAGGCTCAGTGCCTCGGCCACCTGATCGGGTCCGAGCCGCGTGCAGGGCAGCACCCGGCAGCGGCTGCGGATGGTCGGCAGAAGCCCCGCCGGCATATGGCTGACCAGTAGAAACACGGTATCCTTGGGCGGCTCTTCCAACTGTTTCAGCAGCGCGTTGGCAGCGTTGACATTCATGTCGTCCGCGCTGTCGATCAGCACCACGCGCCGCCCGCCGTCGGGGCGTGACAGCGCGAAAAAATTCTTCAGCCCCCGTACTTCATCCACCGTGATGACACCGCGCAGCTTGCTGGTCTTGGGGTCGTAGCTGCGGCGCAGCAGATACAAGGCGGGCTCCGACAGCGCCTCGATGCGGCTCAGCGGGCTGCGTTCGGGGCCGGGGTCGAGCGTGGAAGGGGGCTCGGGCGCGTCGCCGAAAAGCCTGCCGCCCACAGAGGCAGGTGTCGTCAGAAGAAACCGGGCGATGCGCCAGGCGAGCGTCGCCTTGCCGATTCCGGGCGGCCCCGTGATCAGCCAGGCATGATGCAGCCGGCCAGTGGCATAGGCCTCCAGAAACGCCGCTTCGGCGCGCTCATGGCCGATGACCTTGGGTGTGAAACGGGGATGCGGCGCGCCATCGGCCCGGTCTGCTTCGGGCAGATCTTCTGCGGTGCCGATCACGCGCATGTGGGGGGCAGCGCGGCGCGGATCCGGGCGGCGACCGCGTCGGCGCTGCCCTGACCGTCGATCAGCCGCACCCGGTCCGGGGCGCGGCGGGCCAGATCCAGAAAGCCGCCGCGCAGCTTTTCCTGAAAGTCCAGCCCGAAGGTTTCGAACCGGCTTTCATCCACGGGCGCGTCGGCGGCGCGGTGATGGGCGCGGGCCAGCCCGTCGCGCGGCGGCAGGTCGATCACGAAGGTCAGATCGGGCTGCACGCCGATCATGAGGCGGTGCAACTGATCGACGATATCGGTCAGGTCGCCGCGGGTCGTACCCTGATAGACGCGCGTGCTGTCGGCGAACCGGTCGGTGATCACCGTGGCCCCACGGTCGAGCGCCGGGCGGATGGTGCGTTCCCAATGATCGCGGCGCGCCGCGGTGAAAAGCAGGATTTCGGTTTCCGCCGACCAGCGGTCCGGCGCCCCGCCCAGCACCAGCTGCCGGATCTCCTCGGCCCCCGGGGACCCGCCCGGCTCGCGCGTCAGCACGACCTCGCGGCCTTCGCGGCGCAGATGATCGGCCAGCCGGCGCGCCTGGGTGGACTTGCCGCTGCCGTCGATGCCTTCGAAACTGATGAAGCGTGCGGTCACGGGCAGACCAGTCAAAACAGCCCCTTGGCCTGGCCGACGACCTGGCTCAGCAGAACCGATCCGGCGCTGCGCAGCCGGGGCAGGAAGCCGCCGAAGCTGACATCGCGATCCGATACCAGCGGCAGATGCGCGTCGGGCAGACCGAGGCGGGTGATGACCAGTTCGGCGACCTCCTGCCCCTTGGCGATGGGCGCCTGAATGGGGCCCTGAAACACCACCTCGGTCGAAATCTGATCGCGATCGACGGCTGCGGTCAGCACCTTCAGATCCTTCGGCGCCACCAGCCCGATCTGCTGCACATTGCCCATCCAGACCGGCGCGTCGGCGATGCGGTCACCTTCCTTGGCCAGATCGGATTCAGCGAATTGCCGGAAGGCCCAGTTGACGATCCGTTCGGATTCTTCCGCGCGGGAGGTGACCGAGGGCAGGCCCGAAACGACAAAGACGATCCGGCGGGTGCCTTGCCGCGCCGATCCAACCAGCCCGTAGCCGGCTTCCTGCGTGTGCCCGGTCTTCAGCCCGTCGGCGC
>JAGQRU010000216.1:20222-20485 GCA_020425105.1 Paracoccaceae bacterium | reverse complement strand
GGGCCGGTCCAGCGCGGCGGCGATCCCGGTCCAGTGGGCGCCGCGCTGGCGCATCCCGGCCAGCGCGGTTTCGCCGCCCTGATCGGGCAGCCCGGCCATCAGGTTGACCAGACGGTTCAGCCATCGCGACGGTACGGTTTCGGCTTCGCCGTCCCGGCGCGCGCGGCTCAGCACCGCTTCCGGCGCCGCGATCGCCTGCTGAAAATCATGGGCGGCCAGCCCGATGCGGCGTTCGGGCAGCAAGAGCCCGGCCTCCGCGCGCA
>JAGQRU010000216.1:0-20155 GCA_020425105.1 Paracoccaceae bacterium | reverse complement strand
CCAGCACCACCAGATCGGCGCCCTGCACACGGGCCTCCAGCGTGCCCCAGATCATCACCCGCGGATCCGGGCGGATGGCGCTGCGCACCTCGCCGCCCAGCAGCGCGTCGATCAGGGTGCGGAATTCGCCGGGGTCCAGATCGCCGCCATGCGCGGCTTCGTCGGCCAGTTCCTGCAGGACCGTTTGCGCCGCGGTTCCGTCATCGTCCAGCCAGACCGGCGCGGGCGCGTCGCCGGGCGGCAGGCCTGGCCCCCGGCTCAGCGCGTCCAGCAGCGCGATCAGCCACGCCGCGTGATCGGTCAGGGGCGCGGTATCGCGTGCGTCATGGCCCAGACAGGTGGCGGCGACCCAGCTTGCCCAGTCCTGAATTCCGCCGCTGTCGTGGCGGGTCCGAGTGACCTTTTCGGCCCAGCCGGACAGGGCGGCGGCATCGGGAAAGGCCGGGCCATACCGGCGCAGATGCAGCTCCAGTTCCCGGGTCCAGAGCAGGTGGCGGTTGCGCCCCGCGCCCGCGTGAACCAGCGGGTGTTTCAGCAGCACCAGCAGGGGTTCGGCGCCCAGCCGCTGCCCGGCCAGCCCGGCGCAATGGCGGACCAGCCGCCCCGCCGCGGTCTGGCGCAGCGGCGCGCCCGCGCTGTCGTCCGGTTCGATCCCCCAGCGGTCGAGAGCCGCCGCCACCCGGCGGGTCAGGATCCTGTCCGGGGTGATCAGCGCGGCGGTCTTGCCGTCTTCCACCGCCTGCCGCAGACACAGCGCGATGGCCAGTGCCTCGCCGCGCGGGTCCGCCGCTTCGATCAGCGTCAGGCCGCGGCAGGCCTCTGGCAGGTCGCCCAGCTTCGGGCCGTCGCGGCGCCAGCCGTCGGTGACAGGCGCGGGCCGAAGGGCAAGCGACACCAGCGCGTTGCGCGCGGCGCTCGGGGGGGCGATGCCGGTGGTCCAGGGCGGGATCGCGGCCGGGTCGGCGCCCACCGTTTCCGCCAGCCTGGCGAAGCGGTATTGCGGATGATCCTGTTGCGGTGCCGTGCCGCCCAGACTGCGCCACAAGGCATGCGACATCTGCGGATCCAGTCCCGGAAGAACCACGGCCCCCTGCGGCAGCGCCGCGACCGCGCGCATCAGCAGCGCTGTCGTGCCCCGCGATCCGGTGGAGCCTGCCAGGATCACCGGATCGGCGGGCGGCGCGATCTGCCAGTCCGCCACAAGCGCCTGCACGATCTGGCGCTGGCGGGCTTGCGGATCCAGTCCCGGCACGTCGTCGCGGGTCAGGAAGGTGCCCACAAGGGCGATGAACTTCTGGCTGCGCGCCCAATGGCCCGACTGGTCGGTCACGTCCAGCGACGTGATCGCGCCAAGCCCGACGCCTTCGCTTTGCATTTCATCCAGAAGCGCGGACAGGCTGGTGGCCAGATCGAACGCGGCACTCGGCGGCGCCAGATCCGGCTGCAGCGCCAGAAGCCGCGCCACCAGCTGACGCAGCTCCAACCGGCGGCGCAGGGCGGGCACGACGGGCGGCAGATCGGCGTCGGCCGACTGGCCGAGTTCGGTGATCAGACGGACCCGGGGCAAAAGCCGGGCGCCTTCGGCGGTCAGCAGATCGGCGATGCGCCGCTGCATCCGGGTGGTGTTCACATAAAGCGTCACGCGGGCGAGCGCATCGGGCGGCGCCGCGCCGAACCGGTCCAGCAATCCGGCGACCAGGGCTGCGGGGAAGTCGATGCCGGGCGCCAGGCCATAAAGCCCGGACTTGACGTAATGCGTCCGGGTCATGGCAACAGGGCGGGCGGGTTGGCCAGCATGGTTTCAGCCGTCACGATGCCCGCAGGGTGGCCCACATCGCACCAGCCGCCGCGATGCAGGACGCCGAACAGCCGCCCCGCCGCGCCGATGCTGTCCCACAAACGGTTGAGAGAGAAGACAGGGTCGGGAATGGCATCGATCCCGTCGGGGTCTATGATCTGGGCGCCGGTATAGACAAAGCCCGGTCCGCGCCGGATCCTACCGTCGGTGTCGCGGGTGAAATCGCCCGCGCTTTCGTGGCCCTGGGCCCGATCCGCAGGGACGAGCAAAAGCAGCGCATCCATGCGCCCGGGGTCCCAGGCCGAGGTCAACGTCTCAAACGGATTGGGGCCGGTCCAGACGGCATCTGTATTCATGGTAAACACCGGCCCCGGTCCCAAAAGGGGCAGCGCATGCCGCAATCCGCCACCGGTGTCCAGAATATTGGGTTCTTCCCGCGATAGTTGTACATTCGCACGCTCTTGCAGGTGCGATGCGATCTGATCGGCCAGATAATGGGCATTAACCACCTGACGAGAAATTCGCGCCGCATCGGCCAGTGCCAGAGCATGGTCCAGCAATGGCCGGTCCGCGACCTCGATCAGCGGTTTGGGGCGAGCATCCGTCAGGGGGGCCATGCGGGTTCCGAACCCGGCGGCGAACAATATCACGGCGTCGGGACTGTTCCGCATCGGGCTCTCATCTCGGTCAGGAAGGCGGGTTCGGGGGGTGGCAACAGATCGCCGACAGCGCGGCGCAGATCCGTCAGCGCGGGATGGGCCAGATCGGCCGCCAGATGCCCCCAGACCCGGGGGATCAGATCGACATAGCGCGCCTTGCCCAGATGCAGGCACAGCCGGGCGAAGATGCCCAGAATGCGAAGGTTTCTCTGGGCGCCCAGCACTGCCATCGCCAGATCCAGCGCCTGTGGATCGGCGTCCGTGGCGGCGGCGTAGCGGGCGAGCAGGTCTTGGCGCAGTCCGGGAGCCAGATCGCGCCGCGCGTCTTCCAGCAGCGACACCAGATCATAGGCGGGCAGACACGCGAAGGCGTCCTGAAAATCCAGCAGGCCCAACCGCGCGGGGCCTGTCCGATCCGGCAGCCAGATCAGGTTTTCTGCATGAAAATCCCGGTGGGCCAGAACGGGCCGGTCCCAGCCCGGCAGTGCCTCCAGCGCTGGCGCGAGCGCTGCGGTCAATCGGTGCGCGGCGGCGGTGTCGCCTGCGCCGCCCGCGCGGTACCAGTCCGCCGCCGGGGCGGTCATGGCGGCCATTGCGTCCGCATCGGGGCGCGGCAGATCGGACGGGGCAGGGTGGCGGTGCAGGTCGGCCAGAAAGTCGGCCACGGCTGCGTATAGAGGCGCCTCCTGCACGGGGGTTTCAACGACGACGCGGGCCAGAACCGCATCGCCCAGATCCTCCAGCAGCGCCAGACCCTGTTCGGGCGCGGCGGCAAAGATCTGCGGAACGGAATAGCCGAGCCGGGCAAGCGACGTTCCCACCGACAGAAAGCGCGCGGTGCTGTCATCGGGCGCGGGCGGGGCGATCATCAGGACGGCCCGCGCGCCATCGGGTTGCCGCAGCCGCAGATACCGCCGGGCCGAGGCGTCGCCTGCCAGCGCCGTCCGCGTCGCGGCGGACCAGCCCGCGCGCGCCAGGAACGCGTCCACTGCCGCGTCAGGCATCGGCGAAGTCCGCAAGTGCCGGGGCAAGATGCGCGATCCAGTCATCGGTCTGCGACCGCAGGGTCAGGCGGCGGGCGTCGTCGCTGTCGCCGGCGGCGAAGTCCAGATGCAGTGCCGTTTCAGGCAGCGCATTGCCCATCCGGTCGGGCCATTCCACAAGGCACAGCGCTGTGTCAAAGGCGTCCTCCAGCCCCAGTTCCAGAACCTCGTCAGGATGGGTCAGGCGGTAGAGATCGCTGTGCCAGATCTCCAGATCGCCGGCGTCATAGGTCTGCACCAGCGTGAAGGTGGGGGACGGGATATCTTCGTCACGCCCCACCGCGTTCAGCCGGGCACGGATCAGCGCGCGGGCGAAAAAGCTTTTGCCCGCGCCGATGGGGCCCGACAGTGCCAGGGTATCGCCCGCACCCAGAAGCGGCGCCATGCGGCGGGCAAGTCGGGCGGTCGCGTCTTCGGACGGAAGGTAAAGCTGCATCGGCGGCGTCAGGGTCATGGCGCGACTATGGGGTGGTGCATCGGGGGGGACAAGGGGCGTCCGGGGCGTTCAGACCTTGCTGACGGGCGGCGTGCGCGCCAGGGCGATGGGGATCAGGAAACTGAGCAGGAAGATGCGCGCCACATGGTGAAAGCCGACGAAGGTGGGATCGGCGCCGATCACCGATGACATGGCGATCATGGTTTCCAGTCCCCCGGGGGCCAGAGCGATCAGAACGTCGGCGACCGGCAGGCCAACGGCTTCGTGCACCGCAAGGCTGGCCAGCAGCACGATGATCATGCCGCCGCCGGTCAGAACCACCGCGCTGAGCGCGGCATTGCCGATCTGGCGCAGGGTGATGCCGGAAAACCGCGTCCCGATCAGGGTCCCCATGGTGATGAACGCGCCATAGGTCAGAAACCGTGGCGCGGCGCCGGGGGTCAGCCCCGATCCGTGCCCCAGCACCGAGACCGCCATGCCCGCCAGAAGAAACGCTGCCGGAACGCGCAGGCGGGTGAAGATCATGCCCAGCCCCGCGGCCAGCGCCGTCAACAAGCCCAGATGCACCAGGGCAATGGGTGCGCCGCTGGCAACGGCCATGGTCAGATCGGCATCGCTGAACAGCGCCACCGCAGCGGGCACCAGCAGGGTCAGCATCAGCACCCGCAGCGATTGCACCGCAGATACAAAGGTCAGATCCGCGCCGGTTTCCAGGCTGAGCCCCAGAACGAAGCTCAGATGCCCCGGGGTTGCGGCCAGAAGCGCGGTACGGGTTGCGCAGCCGGTCATCCGCCGCAAGGCCCAGGTGCCGAGCAGCATGAACAAGACGATGCTGATGGCCATGGCCAGAAGGCTCGCGGGCCAGCGCAGCGCATCGTGCAGCACGGCGGGGGTCACGCCGGTGCCCAGATTGAGCCCGACGATCAGAAAACAGGCATTGCGCAGGCCCACCGGGATGGAACTGCGCAGCCCGGCCATGGCGGCCAGGGATACCAGCAGGGCAGGACCGGTCAGAAACGGTGCGGGGAAACCCAGCCAATAGGCCAATCCGGCACCCAGCCCGCCCAGCCCCAAAGACAGCAGGGATGTTGCGATCATGTTCGGGCTATGAACCCGCCGCGGGCCGGGCTCAAGCGCGAAGCGCGCCGCGATAGACGGATTTCCGCCGATCGGCGGCGGCGAAAACGGCCTTAAACATCCATGGGTTGCGACGGGTCGGATTTGCGCGCACGCCGGATACGCGCCTCGGCACGGCTCTTGAGCGTTGCGGTTACCTTTCGCTTCTTGTCGGCGATCAGTCTATGTTCCTTGGTCACGGCCGCTAACTCGGCAAGCTCATCATCATTAAGATGCTGTTTCCAAAGAGGAATTTTTCTTGTCATGGCATTTGTCCTGACGTTCGGACGAAGGTCTTGGAAAAAACGGGTACGAGTCACAATATGTGGCCGGCGGGAGGGGAATACCCATTAATCTGGCAGGAATCCTTGGAATCAAAAAGCCTTTTCCCTCTATTATCTATGTATCCGGGCCTCTGGATGCCAGTCTGCGGACTGTTTTGGCATCAGGCCGGATCAAATCCCAGCGACTGCAATTGCTGCATCAGGCCGCTGGTCTCGCTCAGAACGGTGTTCCAGCTGTCGGCGGTCAGATTGTCGAACCCCAGATCTTCGGCTTGTATACCGGTCAGCGTGACGCTGTGCCCGCCATTGTTCAGAACCTCGAAAATCAGCCCGGCACCGGTTTCGACAACCAGAAGATCGCTTGCCGCAAGGCCGTTGAAATCCAGAACGTCGCCTGCCGGATCGAACCCGTCGATGGTGATCACCGCGGCCCAGTTCCAGGTCACCTCCACCACATCCGTGTCCACGCCCACGGTCCCGGTGCTGTCCGTCCCGCCTGCAGGCGTCCCGGCATCGCTGCCTGCGGACAGCAAGCGCGCCAGTTCGGCGCGGGCGGTGGCGTCCTGCGCGTGGATATTGGCCGCCACGAGATCCGCGAGCGCGACGCCGGACAGCGTGACGGAGTGCTGGTTTGACGGCACCGAAAAGGTGGTTGTCCCGCCTGCTTCCGTGACTTCAAGGTCCGCCGCGCCGATCCAGTCGATGAAGATCGTGTCGGTGGCGGGATCGAAATCGGTCCGCGTGACCGCCTGCCCATAGGACCACGTGATCACCACATCGGCATTGGCCGCAGTAATGCCCGGGTTGTTCACATCCTCGGCAGCGAGCCCGGATTTTCCGGTCTCGCTTCCCGAGGTTCCACCGTCGGCGCCGCCGGGTTCTCCGGTGCCGTCTGTTGTGGTCCCGCTATCGGTGCCGCCGGTTTCACCGGGGCCGCCGCCCGAGGTGCCGCCGGGTTCTCCGCCGCCGCCCCCGTCGGGAGTATCAGAGCCGATCAGCCCGGCCAGTTCAGCCCGTGCAGTGCTGTCCTGCACATGGATGTTCCGGGCCTGCAGGTCTGCCAGGGAAACCCCCTGCAGGGTCGTGCTCTGCGAATTGGATGGGATCGAAAACACCGCCGATCCGTTGACGTTGGCGATGTCCAGCGCCGTGGCGTCGATCCAGTCGATGAAGATCGTGTCGGTTTCCGGGTCGAAGCCGGTGATCACATCGTGGTGCCCGCTGGCCCAGGTGACGACCACATCGGCGTTGTCTTTGGTGATGGCGGGGTTGTCCAGCACATCGCCCGTTGTGTCGGCGCCCCCGGACGGGTCGCCCGGGGCGCCCAGACCTTCGTCGCCTGTCTTGCGGTCGTCGAAGAAGGCAATGGCCTAGGCCGTGCTGGGCGCGTCATAGCCGCCGAACTGATCGATATAGCGCAGGATCGAGGTGCCGTTTTCATCGGTGCTGACACTGCCGGCCTGCAGCAGCGCCAGCGTCCCCCAGGCGCCGCGCAAATGCGCCGCGGCCATGATCCCGGTCATGGTCAGGACCACCGTGACCGACACGCCATTGTCCACATAAGTCCTGGACGTCCCGAGATAGTCGTCCAGGCTTTCGCCCCTCTGGGACAGACCGTCTTCGATGATCTTCAGGTTATAGCCGAACGCCTCTTGGATCGCGGTTTCCTGCGCCTCCGCGGTCATGAAATCGCTCAGCGAGGTCACGCCGTTCTTGCCGGTCCAGGTGCCGTCCCAGGTGTTGGAGGCCGCGCCGTTGCCGTAAAAGACGTCGTCGTCGTAATAGCCCAGGTCGATCAGCAGCGCCTCGCCGAACTGATAGCCGACAAAGCCCAGCGAATTGGTGGACATATAGGACATCGCATCCCATTCGGCATCCGTCAGATCCGCCCAGCTTGAATACCCGGCATAGAAATCGCTGACCGGTCCGCCAGCCCATTGATCGAGCTGCCAGTCCTGAATGATCCCGGCATCGTAGCGGGCCCGGTCCCAGCCGGATTCAAACGCCCGCAGCGCGTTCCGGAACTCTGCATAGGTGCCGTTCGACATGAATATGGTCCTTGGTCAAATCACAAGATCAAGCAGGCAAGACCCGCCATATGCCCGCGGCGAGAACCTGCCGGGACCCTGCAGATGCCATGACTGCCGCAACGTGATCTTGTGTTTGCCCGCCAGATTCTGGCGCACCGCCGCCAATCAGGCGGATCAGGCCCCGTTCTTGCGCGCGCGCGCGGCGGCGCGGGCCTGACCCGGCGTGCTGCCGGTCCAGCGGCGAAAGGCGGTGCCGAACGCGCTTTGATCGGCGAACCCTAGCAGGAAGGCGATTTCCGCCAAGGGAAGATCGGCTTCCGCCAGATAGGTTTCGGCCATCATGCGCCGCAGATCGTCCACCACCTGACGATAGCTCAGCCCGTCTTCGGCCAGCCGCCTGCTGAGCGTGCGGTCGCTGGTGGCCAGATCGGCGGCGATGGTCTGCAGGGTCGGAACCCCGTGTGCGATCCGCCGCAGCACCGCCGCTTCGACCTTCTGGCACAAGGACGGCTGGCCGCTGCGGCGCTGTTCCAGAAGCAGATCGGCATAGGATGTCAGATGCCCCAGCAGCGCGTCATCGGCGGTCAGCAGCGGCAGCGACAGCATGTCGGCAGTGAAGTGCATTTCATGCGCGGTGCTGCTTTCCATTTCCACGGCGCAGTTCAGCATCGACGAGATGCGGTTATGCCCGTGCCGGCGCAGATGCGCCATGCGCACGAGCGCCGGGAGGTCCGGGGTGCCGGTCAGGACGCGGAACGACGACACCACCGCGCCGATCATGAATTCCACATGCTGCACATGGACCGTGATCCGTGGATCGGCATTGGCAAAGCGTATCACCGCCCCGGCGTCGTGGTGGATCAGCTGCACCTGCGCCAGAGGGCGGGTGATCGGGATATAGCGTGTCATCAGATGCAGGGCGTCGCCCAGCGTGGCGGAACTGCGCGAGATATATGTCAGGATGGTGCCCTGGCGGGGCTGGTGCGCCAGCCCGACTTCCAGCCCCATCAGATCATTGCCGACGGCGCGTGCCAGATGGTCGATCAGGTTCGCCTCGTCATCCTGGGTGATGGCGGCCTGTCCGGCCTGCAGGACCTCGGGGTCGATCCGCAGAGCTTCCAGCGCCGCGCTTGTCAGGTCGGGCGAAAGGCCGGGATGGGCCAGCATGGAGCGGAACCAGAAATCCGGGACAACGGCCGGGTTGTCAGGAAGCATGAGAGGGTCCGAAGTTGCTGACAGGGATCAGGACAGCGCGAACTGCCGTGGAATGCAACCCCAAGCCGGGCCGGGGCGCCGCAATTGCCGCGCCCCGGTCCTGGATCAGTCGTTTTTGACCAGCGCCGAGAGGCCGTTCAGCAGGTCGATGGCATAGGCAAGCTGGTAGTCCTCTTTGCGCAATTCCGCAGCGGCCTGCGCGCGCGCTTCTTCTTCTTCCAGCTGTTTCAGTTCGTCATCGGTGATCGAATCGTTGCCCAGGCTGCCACGCAGATCGGCCTCGCTGCGGGTGCGGCGGGGGGGCGTGTCTTCGGTGGCTTCCGGTTCTTCGGCTTCGACGGGACGGGGCTGCTCGACGATGATGTCCGGGGACACGCCAAGCGCCTGGATCGACCGGCCGGACGGGGTGTAATAACGCGCGGTGGTCAGGCGCATGGCGCTGTCGTTGCGCAGGGGGATCACGGTCTGCACCGAGCCCTTGCCGAAGCTCTTGGTGCCCACGACGATGGCGCGGCGATGATCCTGCAGCGCACCGGCGACGATTTCCGACGCGGAGGCGGATCCGCCATTGATCAGAACGACCAGCGGCTTGCCTTCGGCAAGATCGCCTTCGGTCGCGTTATAGCGTTCGCTGTCGGCGATGTTACGGCCACGGGTGGACACGATTTCGCCCGCGTCCAGGAAGGCATCAGAAACGCGGATCGCCTGGGTCAGCAGACCGCCCGGATTGTTGCGCAGGTCCAGAACCACGCCGGTGACGTTGTCGATGCCGCCCAGTTCGTCGATGGCCTCTTTCAGCCCGCTTTCCAGATTGATCGAAGTCTGATCGTTGAACGTGGTCACGCGCAGCACCACCGCGGTGCCTTCGGTGCGGGTGCGGACGGCGGTCAGCTTGATGGTGTCGCGCACGATGGTCACATCGAAGGGTTCGTCCACCCCTTCGCGCACCACGGTGATGATGATTTCCGACCCTACCGGGCCGCGCATCAGGTCCACCGCTTCGTCGAGGTTCAGGCCCAGGATCTGTTCGCCATCCACATGGGTGATGAAATCGCCGGCTTCGATCCCGGCTTCGTCCGCCGGTGTCCCGTCGATGGGCGACACGACTTTGACGAAGCCGTTTTCCTGCGTCACCTCGATCCCCAGCCCGCCAAACTCGCCGCGCGTCTGCACCCGCATGTCGCTGGCATCGTCGGGAGAGAGATAGCTGGAATGCGGATCGAGCGAGGTCAGCATCCCGTTGATCGCCGCTTCGATCAGTTCGCTTTCATCGACATCTTCGACATATTGCGCCCGGATCCGTTCAAAGATGTCCCCGAACAGGTCGAGCTGCTCATACACCGTGCGGGCGCTGCTTTGTTCCTGCGCCAGCAGCGGCCCGGCGATCTGTGTGGTCAGGAGAGCTCCGGCCAGGGTGCCTGCGGTCGCGGCCATCACGAATGATCTCATCGGCGGGTGGTCCTTTCCTGTCGGGCCCGTGACGGGCCGCCGGCGCGGGCCGGCATCGCTGGTGTCTTTGGGCCTATAATGCGTATTCCGGCGGGGCATGCCAGATCGAACGCCCGCCGCGCGCGCAAATGTGTGCGGCGACGGGGCGAACGGTGCCGATCAGCGGCGAAGCAGGCTTTCGCCCGTCATCTCGTCGGGTTTGGGCAGGCCCATCAGGTCCAGAAGCGTCGGCGCAAGATCGGCCAGCCGGCCATTGCCCAGTGTCACCCCTTCGGGACCGCCGACCAATGCGACCGGCACCGGGTTGATCGTATGGGCGGTATGCGGGCCGCCGGTTTCGGGGTCCACCATGGTTTCGCAATTGCCGTGATCTGCGGTCACGATCATCGCGCCCCCGGCGTTCGCCAGCGCCGCGGTCACGGCGGCAAGTCCGCGATCCACCGCCTCGCAGGCTTTCATCGCCGCGTTCAGGTCGCCCGTATGGCCGACCATATCCGGGTTGGCATAGTTGGTGACGATCAGGTCATAGCCCTTTTCGATCGCCTCGACGAATTTCGCCGTCACTTCGGGCGCCGACATCTCGGGCGCCAGATCGTAGGTGGCGACCTTGGGCGATGGGGGCATGTGCCGGTCTTCGCCGGGCTCGGGCGTTTCCTTGCCGCCATTCAGAAAGAAGGTCACATGCGGATATTTTTCCGTCTCGGCCAGACGGAACTGGGTCAGCCCGTGTTGAGCCACCCAGGCGCCCAGCGTGTTGACGATATCGCGCTTGGGAAAGACGGTTTCGAACCAGGCGCTGTGATCTTCGGAATAGTCGACCATTCCCAGAAGCGCGGACCATTTCGGGCGGGTGCCGGTGTCGAAAGCGTCGAAATCGGGCTGCGCGACGGCGCGCAGAATTTCGCGCGCCCGGTCGGCACGGAAATTCAGGCAGAAGAACCCGTCGCCGTCCTTGGCGCCCGCATAGTCGCCGATGATCGTCGCCGCAATGAATTCATCGGTTTCGCCGCGCGCCCAGGCGTCTTCGACCGCACTGCCCGCCATGGCAAACCGGTGCGCGGCTTTGGCGTGGATCATGGCATCGAAGGCTTGCGATACCCGTTCCCACCGGTTGTCGCGGTCCATGGCGTAATACCGCCCGGTCACTGTCGCAACGAAGGCGCGTTCGGGCATCCGTTCAACCAGATCGCCGATGAAGCGGTCGGCGGATTTGGGCGCCACGTCGCGCCCGTCGGTCACCGCGTGCAGCGCCACCGGTACGCCTGCTTTTGAAATCGCGCGCGCCGCGGCCAGCACATGTTCCAGATGCCCATGCACCCCGCCGTCGGAGATCACGCCCATCAGATGCGCCGTGCCGCCGGTTGCCTTGAGCGTGTCGATAAAGGCATTCAGCGCCGCGTTGCGGTCGAAGGATCCGTCTTCGATAGCCAGGTCGATCTGACCCAGATCCATCGCCACCACCCGGCCCGCGCCGATATTGGTGTGGCCGACCTCGGAATTGCCCATCTGCCCTGTGGGCAGCCCCACATCGGGGCCGTGGGTGATCAGCTGCGCGGTGGGGCAGGTCGCCATGATCCGGTCGAAGGTGGGCGTGTCGGCCAGCGCCGGAGCGTTCGCCGTCTGGTCGGAGCGCGCGCCCCAGCCGTCAAGAATGCACAGGACAACGGGTTTGGGGGCGGTCATCGGCTCTGTCTCCTTCGCGCGGATCGGACTGGGGCCATATAGGCCGGTTTCGCCACGCATGCGAGACCGCAAACGCCGGGCAGCGGGCGACAGGCGAATTTTGTCCGGTGCGCGGTTCCCGCGCCGGGCAATTGGGGCTACCGCAGGCCGGGGCGGCATGCTTACAGTCGGCCAAGCCAAGGGCCGCGCAACAGGCCCGATTTACCCGCAGGAGGTTGACCGATGAAATTGAAATCCCTGGCGCTTGCCGCCGCAATGGCCGCTTTGGCCGGTGGTTCTGTTCTGGCAGATGTGAAGGTGGGCATGATCACCACCCTGTCGGGCGGCGGCGCGGGTCTGGGCATAGACGTGCGCGACGGGTTTGTCCTGGCGCTGAAACAGGCCGGGCGCGACGATATCGAACTGGTGATCGCCGACGATCAGCGCAAGCCCGACATCGCGGTGCAGCTGGCCGACAAGATGATCCAGTCGGAAAAGGTCGATGTGCTGACCGGGATCATCTGGTCGAACCTTGCCATGGCGGTGGTGCCGTCTGTCGTCGCGCAGGGCAAATTCTATCTGTCGCCCAATGCGGGGCCGTCCGCGCTGGCCGGGAAGGGATGCAACCGGAACTATTTCAACGTGGCGTGGCAGAACGACAACCTGCATGAGGCTGCCGGATCCTATGCCTCGGCGGCGGGGTTCAAGAACAGCTTCCTTCTGGCGCCGAACTATCCGGCGGGGCAGGACGCGCTGACCGGGTACAAGCGGTTTTTCAAGGGCGATCTGGCTGGGGAGGTCTATACCAAGCTGGGCCAGACCGATTACGCCGCCGAGATCGCGCAGATCCGCGCCAGCGGCGCCGATAGCGTCTATTTCTTCCTGCCCGGCGGCATGGGGATTTCGTTCCTGAAGCAATACGCCGACAGCGGCGTGGGCCTGCCGCTGCTGGGGCCCGCCTTCAGCTTCGATCAGGGCATCCTGCAGGCGGTGGGCGATGCGGCCCTGGGCGTGATCAACACCAGCCAGTGGAACAAGGATCTCGACAATCCGACGAACGTGGCATTCGTCGAAAGTTTCCAGGCCGAATATGGCCGTCTGCCGTCGCTTTACGCCAGCCAGGGGTTCGACACCGCGAACCTGCTGATCAGCGCGGTGGACAAGGCCGATGTGACCGACGCGGATGCCTTCCGTGCCGCGCTGGAGGCCGCCGACTTTCAGTCCACCCGCGGGGATTTTGCCTTCGGTCCGAACCATCACCCGATCCAGAACATCTATGTGCGCGAGGTGGTGAAAGAGGGCGACGTCTATACCAACAAGATCATCGGCACGGCCATCGAACACCATTCGGATGCCTACGCCGCCGACTGCAAGATGTGATGCGGGACCCGGGGCGCGGCGCTGATCCCGTCCCGGGTCTGAGGGTGGTGTGTGCATGACGATGTCGCTGCTGGCCGAACAGGTTCTGAACGGGCTTCAGTTCGGGGTGATGCTGTTCCTGATGTCCGCCGGGCTGACGCTGATTTTCGGCGTGATGGGGCTGATCAATCTGGCGCATGGGTCGCTTTACATGATCGGGGCGTTTGCGGCGGCGGCCGTGTCGGCGGCGACGGGGTCGTTTGTGCTGGCGCTCGGCGCCAGCCTTGCGGCCGCCGCGCTGGCCGGTGCGCTGGTGGAAATGACGGTGATCCGGCGGCTTTACGATCGCGATCATCTGGATCAGGTGCTGGCCACCTTTGCCCTGATCCTGATTTTCTCTGAAGGCACGCGGTGGGTGTTCGGATCCTTTCCGCTGTTTCTGGACATTCCCGATGCGCTGTCAGGGCCGGTGCGGCTGCCGTTCGGCATTCATTATCCGCTGTACCGGCTGGCGATTATCGGCATCGGACTGGCGATTGCGGTGGGGCTCTTCGCCTTGATCGCGCGCACCCGGATCGGCATTCAGATCCGCGCCGGGGAAGCGGACCGCGAAATGATTGCCGCACTGGGGGTGGATATCGCCCGCCTCTATACTCTGGTCTTCGCGCTTGGCGCGGGGCTGGCCGGGCTGGCGGGCGCGCTGATCGGGGCGATCCAGTCGGTGCAGGTGGGCATGGGCGAGCCGGTGCTGATCCTTGCCTTCGTCGTGATCGTCATCGGCGGGATCGGGTCGGTGAAGGGCGCGTTCGTCGGCGCGCTTCTGGTCGGAGTGACCGACACGCTGGGCCGGGCGCTGCTGCCCGCGGCGTTCGGGCTGATGATGGATCCGGCCGCGGCGGCGACCGTCGGGGCGTCGCTGGCGTCGATGTCGATCTATCTGCTGATGGCGGCGGTGCTGATTTTCCGGCCCACCGGCCTGTTCGGGCAGGCCTGAGATGGGGCGCGAGCGGATGGTGAACGCGGCGCTGCTGCTGGGCCTGCTGGCGGTCCCGCTTTGGGCCTGGGCGGCGGACGAGCCGTTCGTGATCACTCTGGCCACCCGCGCGGCGATCTTTGCCATTGCCGGGGTCGGGCTGAATCTGGCGCTCGGTCTGGGGGGGCTGGTCAGCCTGGGTCATGCGGTGTTCTTCGGGCTGGGCGGCTATGCGATGGGGATCCTGGCCAGCCATGCGCAAAGCTATTCCCCGCTTCTGACCGCGCCGATTGTGATCGAGGGGACCAGATCCATGCCGGTGATCTGGCTGGTGGCGCTTGCGGTGTCCGCGTTTGCCGCGCTGATCATCGGCGCGCTGAGCCTGCGCACCGCCGGGGTCTATTTCATCATGATCACGCTGGCGTTCGGCCAGATGGCGTATTTCTTCATGCTGAGCTGGCCTGCCTATGGCGGCGAAGACGGGCTGTCGATCTATGTCCGCAACAGATTTCCGGGGCTCGACACGCTCGACCCGATCCAGTTTTTCGGCCTGTGCTTCGCGGTTCTGTGCGCGGTGCTGTGGCTGATGGCGCGGGTGGCGGCGTCGCCCTTCGGGCTGGCGCTGCAGGCAGCGCGGCAAAGCCCCGTGCGGGTTGCGGCGGTGGGACTGGCGCCCGCGCGGCTGCACCTGATGGCCTTCGCGCTGTCGGGGGCGATCACCGGGCTGTCCGGGGCGCTTTTCGCCGATCTCAACCGGTTCGTCAGCCCGACCATGTTCAGTTGGCAGACCAGCGGCGAAATCATGATCTTCGTCATCCTTGGCGGTGTCGGGCGGCTGTTCGGCCCGGTGGCCGGCGCGGTGGTCTTTCTGTTGCTGGAACAGCTTCTGGGGGGCGTGTCGGACTTCTGGCACATCTATCTGGGTGCCGTGCTTCTGGGCGTGGTGCTGTTTGCCCGGGGCGGGCTCATCGGGCTCCTGGCCGGACGGGCGGTGGCCCATGACTGACACCGTTCTGGCCCTGCATGGCATCTGCAAATCCTTCGGCGCGCTGACCGCGTCGCGCAATGTCTCGCTGGATCTGCGCCGCGGCGAAATCCACGCGCTGATCGGACCCAACGGCGCCGGAAAATCCACCCTGATCCAGCAGATCGCCGGAGCTCTGGCGCCTGACCGCGGCACGATCCGTTTCGCGGGCCGGGATGTGACGGCGCTTTCGGTGGCCCAGCGGGCGCGTCTGGGCCTGGCGCGCAGTTTTCAGGTGTCGGCGCTGGCGATGGATTTCACCGTGCTGCAAAACGCGGTTCTGGGCGCATTGGGTGCGCGCGGCGGCGCCTTTCGGATCTTCCGGCCGGTGATGAAGGACCCGGCGCTTCTGGCCGTCGCCGAAACGGCGCTGGCCGAGGTTGGGCTGAGCGATCTGCGCGCCCGGCGCGTGGCGGAGCTGTCGCACGGACAGCGCCGCCAGCTGGAGGTCGCCATCGCCCTGACCCTGTCGCCCAGGGCGCTGGTGATGGATGAACCCATGGCCGGGCTGGGCGCGGACGGGTCGAAGCGCATGGTCGCGCTGTTGCACCGTTTGCGGGACCGGGCGCCGATCCTGTTGGTGGAACATGACATGGATGCGGTCTTTGCGCTGGCCGACAGGATCAGCGTGCTGGTCTATGGACAGATCATCGCCACCGGCAGCCCGGCGCAGATCCGGGCCGATCCGGCGGTGCGGCGCGCCTATCTGGGCGACGGCGAGGACGCCACATGACGCTTCTGTCCCTGTCCTCCGTATCGGCGTTCTATGGCCCGTCGCAGGCGTTGCACGATGTCAGTCTGGATCTGGACGAAGGTCAGGTTCTGGCGCTGATGGGGCGCAACGGGATGGGCAAGACGACGACGGTCAAGGTCATCTGCCGGATGCTGCGGCACCGGGCCGGGTCGGTGATGTTCGCGGGGCGCGATCTGGGCCCCTTGCCCCCGCATCGTGCAGCCCGGGCCGGCATCGGTCTGGTGCCCGAAGGACGGCGCTGTTTCGGCCCCCTGACCGTGCGCGAAAACCTGATCGCGGCGGCGCGTCCCGGCGCGTGGGATCTGCGGTCGGTGGGCGATCTGTTCCCGCGTCTGGCCGAGCGTCCGCAGCAGATCGCCGCCTCCCTTTCCGGGGGCGAACAGCAGATGCTGGTGATCGGGCGGGCCTTGATGACCAATCCGCGGCTTCTGATCCTGGACGAGGCGACCGAGGGGCTGGCGCCAGTGATCCGGCAGGAAATCTGGTCGGCCATCGCGCGGCTGAAGCGCGACAGCGGGCTGGCCATTCTGGTGATCGACAAATCGCTGGCCGAACTTGCCCACGTCGCCGACCGGGCGGTGATCCTCGATCGCGGCAGCACGGTCTGGTCCGGCACCTTCGGCGCGCTGACCCCGGCGCTGACGGACCGGTATCTGGGCGTCTGAGCCTAGAAGGCGCGGAAGGTCTGGGTCGTGTAGGTGCGTTCGATCCCGTCGATATCCAGCAGCTTGTCGTTGATGAACTTGCCCACATCCTGATCGTCGGGGATGTAGAGCTTCATCAGCAGGTCATACTGGCCGCTGGTGGAATAGAGTTCGGAATGGATTTCGCGCAGCGCGATTTCATCGGCGATCTTGTAGGCGGTGCCGGGCCGGCACTGGATCTGTACGAACAGGCAGTTCATCGGCGACTCTCTCTCCCTCGGTCGTGCTGCGGTCAGGCAAGTGTTTTCCATTTGTCCGGCGGGCTCAACGCGTTTCTGTGCCCGACACGCCGCCGGAACCGGCCGCAGCGCCGCAGCAGCGACGAAAAGCCCGACTTTCTGATCAATTCCCGCCGCCGACCCCTTCGATTTCCGCCGCAAGGGGCGCTATAAAACCGGCGCCGGACGCAACGCCGACGTCAAGCCGTCCGGGATCATGCAAGAGGACCCGATCCATGTTCAGCGCTTTGCCAACCCACCCCGAGGACAAGATCCTGCGCATCATGGGAATGTATCGCAGCGATCCGCGGCCCGAGAAAATCGACCTGGGCGTCGGTGTGTACAAGAACGCCAGCGGGCACACGCCGGTGATGCGCGCCATCAAGGCGGCAGAGAAGAAGCTGTGGGAAATCGAAGACACCAAAACCTATGTCGGGCTGGTGGGCGCGCCCGATTATAACGACGCGATGATCGATCTGGTTCTGGGCGATGCGGTGCCCCGGGCATCGGTGGCCAGCGCTGCGACGCCGGGCGGAACCGGCGCCGTGCATCAGGCCTTCGAACTGGTGCGCATGGCGACCCCCGGCGCGACCGTGTGGGTGTCGGACCCGACCTGGGGGAACCATGTCAGCATCCTGAAACATGTGGGCCTGGCCACCCGCGCGTACCGGTATTTCGATGCGGCCAGCGGCAGCCTGAATTTCGACGGTATGCTGGAAGATCTGGCAAGCGCGGCGGCGGGCGATGTGGTGCTGCTGCATGGCTGCTGTCACAATCCGACGGGGGTCAACCTGACGGCGGAACAATGGCAGGCGGTGGTGGATCTGATCCTGGCCCGGGGGCTCGTCCCCATGGTGGACATCGCCTATCAGGGGTTTGGCGACGGGCTGGACGAAGACGCCGCCGGTGTGCGGCTGGTGGCGCGATCCTGCCCCGAGCTGCTGATCGCGGCCAGCTGTTCGAAGAATTTCGGCGTCTATCGCGAACGGACCGGGATCATCATGGCCGTCGCTCAGGACACCGCGCAGGTGAAGAATACCCAGGCCAATCTGGCGCATTTGAACCGGCAGAATTTCTCGTTCCCGCCGGATCACGGGGCGCGGCTGGTGACCATGGTGCTGACCGATCCAGACCTGCGGGCCGATTGGCAGGCCGAACTGGAAGAGGTCCGCAGCGGTATGCTGGATCTGCGCAACATGCTGGCGGCGGAGTTGCAGCGTCAGACGAATTCGGACCGGTTCGCCTTCATCGCCGAACATCGCGGGATGTTTTCGATGATGGGCATTTCCGGCGCCGAGGTGGACGCCCTGCGCGACAAGCACGCGGTCTATGCGATCTCGGACAGCCGCATCAACATTGCCGGTCTGAACGTCACCACGGTGCCGGTGCTGGCGGCCGCGGTGGCCGATGTGATCAAGGGCAGCTGACAGACCGGTCGCCGGTCCCGATGACGGGGCCGGCTTCGCCGGGGATCAGGGCGCGACCGCCCCCCGGTGTGCTGCGCGCCGCGCCACCCGGGCCCGGATGGCGGCAAGATCTGTCACCGGCGTGGCGGCGAACAATTCGCGCGTATAGGGATGAGCAGGGGCGGCGAAGATCTGTTCACGGCTGGCCTGTTCCACCGCCGCGCCCTGATGCATGACCAGAACGTCGTCGGCGATATAGCGGACCACCGACAGGTCGTGGCTGATGAACACATAGGTCAGCCCGAATTCCGCCTGCAGATCGGCCAGAAGGTTCAGAACCTGCGCCTGCACCGACAGGTCCAGGGCGGAGACCGGTTCGTCCAGCACCAGCAGCCGGGGGTTCAGCATCAGCGCGCGGGCAATGGCGATGCGCTGCCGTTGACCGCCGGAAAACATGTGCGGGTAGCGGTTGAAATGCTCCGGTGCCAGCCCGACCTTGGCCAGCATCGCTTCGGCCCGCGCCCGCCGTTCCGAGGCCGGCAGCGGCGTGTTCAGCATCAGCGGCTCCATCAGCACATCGCCGATCTTCTGGCGCGGGTTAAGGCTGCCATAGGGGTTCTGGAACACGATCTGAACCTTGGACCGCAGGGCCGGGCTGGGCTTGCTGTGGCCGATATCAACCTCGTCGCCGTCGATTTTCAGGACACCGGCGGACTGCCGGTCGATCAGCGCGATGATCCGCCCAAGGGTCGATTTTCCCGACCCGCTTTCACCGACGATGGCCAGCGTCTTGCCCTGTTCGATGGCGAAATCCACGCCTTTGACGGCGCGCAGCATTTCCGGCGGGCGCAGGAAACCGCCGGCGATCACATAGTCCTGGCACAGCCCGATCCCTTCGACGACGGCGGTCATTGCGGCTGCTCCGCGGCCATGAAATCCGACACCGTGGGCAGCCGGTCGCCGGTGGCGTTTTCCGGCAGCGCGGCCAGCAGCGCGCGGGTATAGGGGTGGGTCGGGTTTTCGAACAGGCTCAGCACATCGGCTTCCTCCATCTTGCGGCCCTGATACTGCACCACCACGCGGTCCGCGGTTTCGGCCACGACGCCCATGTCATGGGTGATCAGGATCAGCGCCATGCCGAACCGTTCCTGCAGGTCCATCAACAGGTCGAGGATCTGCTTCTGGATCGTCACGTCCAGCGCGGTGGTCGGTTCGTCGGCGATCAGCAGGCGGGGATTGGTGGCAATGGCCATGGCGATCATCACCCGCTGGCATTGCCCGCCCGACATCTGATGCGGATAGGATTTCAGCTTGCCCGCGGGGTCCGGGATCCCAACGGCGGTGAACAGCTCCACCGCCCGGGCATGCGCGGCGCGGCGGTCGAGCCCCGCATTCAGGCGCAGCACCTCTTCGATCTGGAAACCGACGGTGTAGGACGGGTTGAGCGACGCGATGGGTTCCTGAAAGATCATGGTGATCTCGCGGCCGATCAGGCGGCGCCGGTCCACGTCGGACATGGCCAGCAGGTCACGCCCATCAAAGGTCATCTCATCGGCGGTGACGGTGGCCGTGTCGGGCAGCAGACCCATCACCGCCAGCATCGACACCGATTTGCCGGAGCCGCTTTCGCCGACGATGGCCAGAACCTCGCCCCGGTCCACGGTCACGTCGACGCCGTTCACGGCGGTGAAGGTGCCCGTCGATGTGGCGAAGCGGACGGTCAGGTTGCGGATGGTCAGAAGGGCCATGTCAGCTCCGCTTCAGCTTGGGGTCGAGAGCATCGCGCAGCCCGTCGCCCATCAGGTTGATCGCCAGCACCGAAATCAGGATGGCAAGCCCCGGAAAGGTCACCACCCACCAGGCGCGCAGGATGAATTCGCGCGCCTCGGCCAGCATGGTGCCCCATTCGGATGCGGGCGGCTGCGCCCCCATGCCCAGAAAGCCCAGGGCCGCGCTGTCCAGAACCGCGCTGGAAAAGGACAGCGTCGCCTGCACGATCAGCGGCGCAAGGCAGTTGGGCAGGAT
>JAGQRU010000215.1 GCA_020425105.1 Paracoccaceae bacterium | reverse complement strand
CTGCGCGACGTGATCGCCATGGTCGAAAAACGCAAGATGGTCGAATTGCTCGCCATCGGGATCGGCCACGATGTGACGCGCTATTATAACCGCGCAGTTACCATCACCGATGTGGAACAACTGGCCGGAGCGATGACCGAGCAACTCGCGGCGCTGTTCGACAGCGACCCGCGCGCGCGGGCCCGGATCATGGGGATCAAGAAGGCGGTTTGATGTTTCAGGATTTTGACAGCACGGCGCGCCCGGAAACCGGCCCGCCGCGGCTTGCGGCGCTGCGCGGTGCCATTGCGGAGGCCGGGCTGAGCGGGTTTCTGGTGCCGCGCGCCGATGCCCATCAGGGGGAATATGTGGCGCCCTGCGATGCCCGGCTGGCCTGGCTGACCGGCTTCACCGGATCGGCGGGGTTTGCCGCCGTGCTGCCGGATCTGGCGGGCGTGTTCGTCGACGGGCGGTATCGGGTACAGGTGCGCGCCCAGGTCGACGCCACGGCCTTTACGCCGGTCGACTGGCCGGAAACCGATCTGGCGCCGTGGCTGAAGGCCCACGCGCATCCCGGCATGTCCATCGGCTTCGATCCGTGGCTGCACACGGTGAGCGAGATCGACAAGCTGCGCAAGGCGTTGACCGGCACCGCCATCACTCTGGTGGAATGCGAAAACCTGATCGACCAGATCTGGACCGACCGCCCCGCCCCGCCGCAGGGCCGCGCCTGGGCCCATCCCGACGCCCTGGCCGGACGCCGCGCGGCGGAAAAGCGGCAGGATCTGGCGAGGGTCCTGCGCGAAGCGGGCCAGAGCGCCGCCGTCCTGACCCTGCCCGACAGCATTTCGTGGCTGCTGAATATCCGGGGCGCCGATCTGCCCCGGGTGCCGGTGGTTCAGGGCTTCGCGATCCTGCATAGCGACGCGCGGGTGGATCTGTTCACCGACCCGGCCAAGACGGCGGATCTTGCGGACCATCTGGGCGATCAGGTGACCGTGCAGCCGCCCGACGCCTTTGCCAACGGTCTGCGCGCGCTGACCGGGCCGGTGCGGCTGGACAAGTCCTCGGCCCCGCTGGCGGTGCGCATGCGGCTGGCGGAAACCGGCGCCCGCATCCAGAATGACCGCGACCCGTGCGTTCTGCCCAAAGCCTGCAAGAACGATGTGGAAATCGCCGGCGCGCGCGCGGCGCATCTGCGCGATGGCGCCGCCATGGTCGCCTTTCTGCATTGGCTGGAGCAGGAAACCAGCACCCGTATGATCACCGAAACCGACGCGGTGCGCGCGTTGGAGGCGTTTCGCACCGCCACCGGGCAGCTGCGCGACATCAGCTTCGACACCATCTCAGGCGCCGGGCCCAATGGCGCCATCGTCCATTATCGCGTCACTGGCGCGACCGACCGTGCGCTGACCCGGGGGGAATTGTTCCTGATCGACAGCGGGGGGCAGTATGACGACGGCACCACCGACATCACGCGCACGGTTCTGGTTCCGGGCGCGGCGCCCGATCCCGACGCGCCGGAAGCGTTCACCCGGGTGCTGCAAGGACTGATCGCCATCAGCCGGGTCCGGTTCCCCGATGGTGTTGCCGGGCGCGATCTGGACGCGCTTGCGCGCTATCCGCTCTGGCTGGCCGGGAAGGATTACGACCACGGAACCGGTCATGGCGTGGGATCGTTTCTGTCGGTACATGAAGGCCCGCAGCGGTTGTCCCGGGCGGGGATGGAACCGCTGCAGCCGGGCATGATCCTGTCCAATGAACCGGGCTATTACCGCGAAGGCGCGTTCGGGATCCGGCTGGAAAACCTGATCCTTGTCATCGCCGCGCCCGACCTGCCCGGAGCCGATGCGCGCAAAATGCACGCGTTCGAAACCCTGACCTATGTGCCCTTCGACCGCCGGCTGATCCTGACCAACCAGCTTAGCGCCGATGAACGGGCCTGGGTCGATGCTTATCACGCCGAAACCCGGCGCAGGCTCGCGCCGCTGGTCGCCGCCGATTGCCGCGACTGGCTGGAGCGCGCGACAGCGCCTCTCTAACGGGCGTTTTCACGTGCTTGTTACACCGATACAGTCTAGGTCGGGCAGATGACAAAGAATAACAGATGGGGAACAACATGACCGACGCATCCGACCACACCGGCCTTGACCTGACCATCCGCCCCGCCGAGGGCAAATGGGTGGCTTACACCGGCGGCGCCATCTACGCCGAAACCAGTGCCGCGATCGAACTGGTGGCAGGCGATCTGCCGCCGGTGATCTTTTTCCCCCGCGCCGATGTGGCGATGGCCTTCTTCGACAGATCGTCCAAGGCAACGCACGCACCGGGCATGGGCGAAGCGACGCATTTTTCCATCGACGCCAAAAGCAAGGTGCTGGACTCCGCGGCGCTGTCCTATGAAGCCCCCGAAGCCGGGGCCGAGGCGATCCGCGATTATGTGACCTTCAACACAGATGTCGTGACGGTCGAAAAGCACTAGACCCGACAGGGCAAAGCCCGCGCGCCCCGGGGCCTTATGAATGCTCTTCCGCGGCGGTCGCGGCGAGCGCGCGGTTATAGGCCTTCAGCGCGTCCAGATGATAAAGCGCACCGACGATGGCAACAGCGCCGCCGTCGGTGCGCTGAATGACCGGCAGGAACTCTCCGCCGCTTTGATCGAAAAGCGGCATCGCCTGTTCCAGCGTCGCCGTGCGTTCCAGCGAATATCCTTCAGCGACCATCGCCTGTGCGGCCTCGATCCCCGGGAAACCGGAATGATCGGGCGCACGCATCACCACCGACACCCGGTGCATGGCCAGCAGATATTGCTGAGGCCCCGCGGCAAGGTGCACGTCGCGCCGCTCCAGCTGCGTCAGGAAGAACGAGCGGTGGACCAGACGGCTCGCCAGGGCGGTGGACAGCGACACCGACGTCATGACGACGATCCCCGTCTGCCAGTCGCCGGTCAGTTCGAAAACGATCAGCGTGGTTGAAATCGGCGCCCCCAGAACGGCGGCCGCAACCGCGCCCATCCCGGCCAGCGCATAAAGCGTTTCGCTGCCCGACACGTTGGGAAAGATGCTGGTGGCGATCATCCCGAATGTCAGACCCGTCAGAGCCCCCATCATCAGTGACGGCGAAAAGATCCCGCCCCCCATGCGCCCGGCCATGGTCACCGACACCGCGATGCATTTCATCACCGCGAACACGACCGCTTCGTGCAACAGCAGCGACCCGGTCAGCGCGGCGGCGGTGGTCTGGTATCCGACGCCGATGATATGGGGAAAGAAGATCGCCAGCACGCCCAGAAGCCCACCTGCCACCGCCGGGCGCGCCCATCGCGGCAAGGCAGTGCGGGTCTGGATGTCGCTGGCCAGGGCATCGGACCAGAAGATCATCCGCATCATGACCACGGCGACGACGCCGCAGATCAGGCCCAGGATCAGAAACGCCGGCAGTTCGACGAAGAACGCCAGAGTGTTTTTTCCCGGAAGAACAAATTCGGTCACCCCGCCGAATTCCAGCCGGTTGATCACCGTCCCGGCCACGGACGCAATCGCGATCGGCGCGAAGGCATGCACCGCGAAATGGCGCAACACGACCTCAAGCGCAAAGATCGCCCCGGCAATGGGCGCGTTGAACGATGCGGACACCGCCGCCGCCACGGCACAGCCCAGCAGGTCACGCCCCGTCACCCCGTTGGCCTGCAACCGCGCGCTCACCCAGCTGGCGATCACGCCCGCCAGATGCACCACCGGCCCTTCGCGTCCGCTGGACCCGCCCGTCGACAGGGTGATGAGCGAGGCCAGCGCCGATGCAAGCCCGGCACGCCGCTCCACCCGCCCGTCATGCATGGCGGCGTCTTCGATGACATCGGCCACCGAACGCACACGCCCGTCATCGGTAAAGCGGTTCAGGATCAGCCCGACCGCCAGACCGCCAAGGATCGGCAGGATCAGCACCCACCACCATGGCAATTCACGCGCGGCGGAGGCCAGCATCACATCGTGATTGCCGTAAAAGGTCGTCTGCAGAAAGGTGATGCCCTTGCGGAAGACCAGCGCGGCAAGCCCCGCCGCGCACCCGACCAGCAAGGCAATGAACCAGAACTGGATCTCTCCCGGTCCCTTGGTGCGCAAGGTCCGCCAGCCGCCCGAGATTTGCCCGCGCAACTCCGCGAGGCGCAACATCCCGATCCAGCCTGTTTCCTGTGTCACGATCCCGGTCCCGCCTGCCCTGCCTGTGTCGTCGCTCCGCGCCCCAAGCCCCGGGCATAGCGCGGCGGCACGCGCCGCCCAAGGGCCCAAGGGGCCGCAGCCCGCCCGGGTGCCGCCGGCGGCATCACCCTGCCAGCAGCGCCCGGGCTGCCTGACGGGCTTCGTCGGTGATCTGGTCGCCGGACAGCATGCGGGCGATTTCATCCACCCGCGCCGCCGGATCCAGCGCCACCACATTCGACCGGGTCATCCCGTCGCTGACCGCTTTTTCAACCCGCCAGTGGTGCTGCCCCAAGGCGGCGACCTGAGGCGAATGGGTGACCACCAGAACCTGTCCGCCGCTTTGCCCGGCCAGCGCCGCCAGCCGCCGCCCGACCGCATCCGCCGTCGCCCCGCCCACCCCGCGGTCGATTTCGTCGAAAATCAGCGTCAGGCCGGTTTCATCCGAGGTCAGGCACACTTTCAGCGCCAGCAGGAAGCGCGACA
>JAGQRU010000214.1 GCA_020425105.1 Paracoccaceae bacterium | reverse complement strand
CAGGTGATGCAGATCGCCCAGGTCATGGCGGGCTATTCGCTGGGCGGTGCCGACCTGCTGCGCCGCGCCATGGGCAAGAAGATCAAGGAGGCGATGGACGCCGAACGCCCGAAATTCGAAAAGGGCGCGGCGGCGAACGGGGTCGAGAAGAAGAAGGCGAGCGAGGTCTTCGACCTGCTGGAGAAATTCGCCAATTACGGCTTCAACAAATCCCATGCCGCCGCCTATGCCGTGGTCAGCTATCAGACGGCGTGGCTGAAGGCCAACCATCCGGTGGCCTTCATGGCGGGCGTGATGAACTGCGATATCCACCTGACCGACAAGCTGGCGGTCTATGCCGAAGAGGTTCGGCGCGGGCTGAAGATCGACATCGTGCCGCCCTGTGTGAACCGGTCCGTGGCCATGTTTTCAATCAGCGACGGCAGGGTCGTCTATGGTCTGGGCGCGCTGAAGAACGTGGGTGTCGAGGCGATGAAGCTGGTGGAGGAGGGGCGCGCGGGGCGTCCCTTCGCGACCCTGTTCGATTTTGCGCGGCGGGTGGACCTGAAACGCGTCGGCAAGCGGCCGATGGAGATGCTGGCCCGGGCCGGGGCCTTCGATCAGCTGGACGCGAACCGCCGGCGGGTGTTTGAATCGCTCGATGCACTGGTGGCGTATTCCGCGGCGATCCACGACCAGCGCGGGTCGTCCCAGGTGTCGTTGTTCGGTGAGGCGGGCGACGATCTGCCGGAACCGCGCCTGTCGTCGGCGACCGACTGGCTGCCTGCCGAACGGCTGGGT
This sequence comes from Paracoccaceae bacterium, assembly GCA_020425105.1. GTDB lineage: Bacteria > Pseudomonadota > Alphaproteobacteria > Rhodobacterales > Rhodobacteraceae > Meridianimarinicoccus. Next base: position 3,452 of record JAGQRU010000214.1, on the reverse strand, counting down.
GAGGAACACAAGGCGATCGGGTTCTATCTGTCGGGCCATCCGCTGGACGATTACATGCCCGCCCTGAAACGTGCCGGGGTCAAGACGCTGGCCGATGTCGATGACGCGGCGCGGTCGTCGCCCCTGGTGGCGAAACTGGCCGGTGCGGTTGCGGCGCGGCAGGAACGCAAGTCGGCCCGGGGCAATCGGTTCGCCTTCGTGCAACTGTCCGATCCCAGCGGGCTCTATGAGGTCACGGTGTTTTCCGACACGCTGGAAACTGCGCGGGATCTGCTGGAGCCGGGGACGAATGTGGTGCTGACGGTCGAAGCCACCTGCGAAGCGGATCAGTTGAAACTGCTGTGCCGCGCCGTTGCACCGGTGGACAGCGTTGCCAGCGCCGGCGCGCCGATGGGGCTGCGGATATTCATCGACGATCCCGGCGCGGTGGGCAGCATTGCCGATCTGCTCGACCAGTCGCTGGAAGCTGCGCGCGGTCCCGCGCGGTCGCCCATCGAATTCTGCCTGCTTGGGCCCGAGCTTCCGGGGGAAGTGGAAATCGCCCTTGAGAAACGCTATTACGTCAACCCTCAGATCAAGGGGGCAGTGAAATCCCTGGGCGGCGTCGTGACTGTCGAAGACATCTGACGCCGCCCGGGCACGCATGGGCCATGCCGGGCCCATGCGCCTCGCAGGGCGCTTAGCGCGCCCGTGCCGCATCCAGAATGCGGTTGGCCTGGCTGCGCATGGTTGACGACGGCGTGTCGTCGTCGCCCAGGATGCCATGCAGTTCGACGACTTCGGACAGGGTCAGCTTTTCATAGCCGGTGGAATCGATCCCGTCGCGGCTCAGTGTGCTCACCAGCGCGCCCACCAGCATGGAATGGCCCATCACCATGGTATCGGTTTCCGTCATGGCCGTAACGGCAGACGCCGCCGGAAGACCAAGGGTTGCGGCGACGAGGATGGCTTTCAGTGCAGTTTTCATGAGACTTCCCTTTTTCAAATGGCCACAAGGTGTGGTTCCCTAAATAAGGGGGCTTTTGTGTCGATTTTGAAATGACATGTGCTGACAAAGACGCACGAATGGCGGAGCGATCATGCTGCAAAACTGTCGCGAAAGAGAGCAGGCTGAAACATGATTTCAGACATCTCGCGGCCGCGTGTTTCCGCGCCGATCTTGCCGTGAGGATGGCGTGATGTTCAAGTGCGGGTTTTGGATATTGTAGTTATAAATCAAATATATGAACGTCATCATCCGCTCGCGAAACCGTTTCTGGCCGCGCGGCGGGCGCGGTATTAGACTTATGGTGAAAATGCGGGGAAAACGCCCGGCGGCATTTTTAGAAACATTCTACAGATTCTCTGAACATTTTTGGGGATGGCGAGATTGCGGGGTGATGGAGTGGAAATTCTTTTCCGGTAACCCAGAATTCCATAGGCGAAATGGAATTGGCAATGCGTCGGCGTTTTTTCCTTCAGTGCGGGATCGCGGGGGCCCTGTCCAGGGCGGCGGGGGCGGCTCCGGTGGGGTGCTATGAAGAAGACCGCGGCGGGCGGATCTGCTCGATTGGCCCTGGGACGGTGCCGCCGGTCGATATCGCCGCCTGTGCAGGGCATTGCTGGTCGATCGGGCTGGCCTATCTTCTGCGCGGATACGGGGCGGATGTCTCTGCCCGGTCGTTGCGCGACTTCGCGGGGCAGGGGAACGATTGCGCCCTGGCAGACGATTACACGCGGTTGAAACGGTGCGGGGGCCGCTGGCACGACGCGCGCGGCCGCGCCTTTACCCTGTCGCTGAATGACTTGCCGTCGCTGGATATCCGTCTGCCCGAAGGGGCTGATATTGCCAGGCTGACCCAGGCGCTTTCACGCGGGCCGCTTCTGTGCGGCGCTGCCGGTCACACGACCGTCATCAGCGAGGTTCTGGTCTGGGATCATCCCACCTGGGGCGTGCGGTGGGAAGAGATCAAGGTGCTCGACCCCATGGTGCCGGGACCCGCCCGGGCGCTGAGCACGAAGGAAAGGGAAGATCCCTTCTATGTGCTGCAGGCCGAAATCATGGCGCTCTGACCGGCGTCACCAATGCGGCGGGCGCTGATCGGCCAGCGGCAGGGCGCTGCCGTCGGCAAGCTCCCGTTCGGCCTCGCGCTGCATCAGCATTTCCAGCCGCCGGGTCAGGCGGGCCAGTTCGCCATCCTGCCGCGCCACCACATCGGACAGATCGGCGACAAGTCGGTCCAGATGGGCCAGCTTTTCTTCCAGCCGGGTCAGGTTTTCGCTGTTCATCGTCCGGTTCCGTTCCTGGGGGCCTCGATGCGGCCGTTATCCTGCTGTTGAATGCCTGTGACGCAGAGCGGATAGGTTGCCCCCACGGGTTCCGCGCGGTAGAGACCCGCGACCGCAAGAGGTGGACCCCCGATGGCCAAGACCGACAAGAAGCAGCCGCGCCCCAAGGCGGAAACGCCCAAGGGCTTTCGCGACTATTTCGGCGCAGAGGTAACAGAACGCAAGGCGATGCTGGATCGCATTGCCGAAGTGTATCATCTTTACGGCTTCGAGGCGCTGGAAAGCTCGGGGGTGGAGACGGTCGAGGCTCTGGGCAAGTTCCTGCCGGATGTGGACCGGCCCAACGAAGGCGTGTTTGCCTGGCAGGAAGACGACAGTGGCTGGGTGGCGCTGCGCTATGATCTGACGGCGCCCCTGGCACGGGTTTACGCCCAGTTCCGCAACTATCTGCCGACGCCCTATCGCCGCTATGCGATGGGGCCCGTGTGGCGCAACGAAAAGCCGGGGCCGGGGCGGTTCAGGCAGTTCTATCAGTGCGATGCCGACACGGTCGGGGCGCCCACCGTTGCCGCGGATGCCGAGATCTGTTCGATGCTGTCCGACGCGCTGGAAGCGGTGGGCATCGACCGGGGCGACTATGTGGTCAAGGTCAACAACCGCAAGGTCCTGAACGGTGTGATGGAGGCCGCGGGCGTGCTCGACCCCGCCGATCCGGACCTGCGGGCCGAGGAACGCGGAATCGTTCTGCGCGCCATCGACAAGCTGGACCGGCTGGGCGACGACGGTGTGCGCGCCCTTTTGGGCGCCGGGCGTGAAGACGCATCGGGCGATTTCACCAAGGGCGCGGGGCTGGGCGACGAACAGGCCGCCATCGTCATGGGGTTTCTGGCCGCCCGGGGTGCCACGGGCGCCGACACGGTCGCCAATCTGCGCGGGCTGATCGGCGGGTCGAAGACCGGTGCAGACGGTGTCGCGGAACTGGAACAGATCGCCGATCTGATGGCGGCCCAGGGCTATGGCCCCGACCGGGTGGAAATCGACCCGGCGGTGGTGCGCGGTCTGGGCTATTACACCGGTCCTGTGTTCGAGGCCGAACTGACCTTTGAAATCACCGACGAAAAGGGGCGTCCGCGCCAGTTCGGATCCGTGGCCGGGGGCGGGCGCTATGACGATCTGGTCAAGCG
>JAGQRU010000213.1 GCA_020425105.1 Paracoccaceae bacterium | reverse complement strand
GCATGGGCGGCGGCACGGGCACCGGGGCGGCGCCGATTATCGCCCAGGCGGCGCGCGAACTTGGGGTGCTGACCGTGGGCGTGGTGACCAAGCCCTTCCAGTTCGAAGGCGCCAAGCGGATGCGCAAGGCGGAAGAAGGGGTCGAAAACCTGCAGAAGGTTGTCGATACCCTGATCATCATTCCGAACCAGAACCTGTTCCGTCTGGCCAATGAAAAGACCACCTTCACGGATGCGTTTTCGATGGCTGACGACGTTCTCTATCAGGGGGTGAAGGGTGTGACCGACCTGATGGTGCGGCCGGGCCTGATCAACCTCGACTTCGCCGACGTTCGGGCCGTGATGGACGAAATGGGCAAGGCAATGATGGGCACCGGCGAAGCCGAAGGCGAAAGCCGTGCCATCCAGGCCGCCGAGAAAGCGATCGCCAACCCGCTTCTGGATGAAATTTCGCTGCGCGGAGCGCGCGGCGTTCTGATCAACATCACCGGTGGGTACGATCTGACCCTGTTCGAGCTGGACGAGGCCGCCAACCGGATCCGCGAAGAAGTCGACCCGGATGCCAACATCATCGTGGGCTCGACGCTCGACACTGAAATGAATGGCATGATGCGCGTGTCCGTGGTGGCGACGGGGATTGATGCCTCCGTCGAAGCCGTGGAAACGCCGGTTCCGCGCCGGTCGCTGGCCACGCCGCTGACCAACAAGGTGTCCGTGGAAGTCGAGCATGAAGCGGCGGAAGCCGCGGCGATTGCCGCGCGCGCACCGGCGCCCGCCGCGGCCCAGCCTGCGGCACCGGTCATGCACGCGCCTGCACCGACGACGCCTGCCGCGACCGAAGTTCTGGTCGAAGAGCCGACCTTGTTCCAGGATCTCGACCCGCAGCCCACGGCGCCGTCCCGTCCGCACGTATCGGACGACCTGCCGCCGCCGGCATATGCGCCGCAATCGCATACTCCGGCGCGTCCCGGCGGCATGCCCGCCGCGGCGATGGCGCCTCGCGCTCCGAGCCCGGGGACCCCGTCGCCCGAAACCCTGCGCCGTCTGGAAGCCGCCGTGCGCAAGGTGCCTGAAGGCTACGACGCCGCGCGCAGCGGGGCTGGGTCGCACGCCGCATCGGGCGATCACGCACCTTCCGCGGACAAGTCGCGTTTCGGGATCAATTCGCTGATCAACCGCATGACCGGGCAGGCCAATGAAAGCCAGCGCGGCGCCGCGGGCCGGTCGCAACCGCCGATGCAGTCGCTGCCGCAGGACCTTCCCGAGGACGACGCCGACCTCGACAAGATCGAAATTCCGGCCTTCTTGCGCCGCCAGGCAAACTAACATTTTACCTGTGTAACAGACGAAGGGCCGGCATCTGCCGGCCCTTCTGCTTTGGTAAATAAGGATTTTTGCGGCGCAGAATGCTGCGTCAGCAAAATGCCGCCGATTTTCCCGCGCCGATGTTTCAAGCCGTTGTAAAGATTGAATTGAGCCTTTGCCGCGCGTCGCCTAGCTATCACCATAAGAAAAATTGTGGCGAAAATTGAGGCAGCCAGAATGCAGATGACCGTAGCAAAAGACGTGCACTTCAAGGGGACCGGGCTCCATTCTGGGCGTCCTGTTCACCTGATCGTGCGTCCGGCGCCCCGGGATCACGGCATCCGGTTCCGCCGGTCCGATCTGTCCGGCCCGGCAGCCGAGCTTGATGCCCGCTGGGACAAAGCCGAACAGACCCCTCTGTGTACCCGCCTGGTCAACGATCACGGCACGCAATTGTCGACCATCGAACATCTGATGGCCGCGCTGGCGGGCCTGGGGATCACGAATGCGCGGATCGATGTCAGCGCGCCGGAAGTTCCGATTCTGGATGGCAGCGCCGCGCCCTTCGTGCGCAAGCTGCTGGCCAGCGGTCTGGTGCGTCAGCCGGGCGCCATGTGGGTGCTGCGGATCCTGAAGCCGGTGACGGTCACCAATGGCGATGCCAGCGCGACGCTGTCCCCGTCCGCCGGGTTTCACATCGATTTCCATATCGACTTCGAAGACGCGGCCATCGGCAGTCAGGCGCTGTCGCTGAACATGCGCAACGGCGCCTTCGTGCGTAACCTGTGCGACAGCCGGACCTTCTGCCGGCAGTCGGATGTGGACAAGATGCGCGCGGCGGGGCTCGCCCTGGGCGGGACGACCGAAAACGCGGTGGTGTTCGACGGCGACAAGGTGCTCAGCCCCGGCGGTCTGCGGCATGCGGATGAACCGGTGCGCCACAAGATGCTGGACGCTCTGGGCGATCTGGCGCTGGCGGGCATGCCCATCGAAGGCCGCTATACCGGGGTGCGGGCAGGCCACAGCCTGACCAATCAGCTGTTGCGCGCGGTGTTCGAGCAGCCCGACAGCTATGAGATCGTCGAATGCGATGCCGACATGGCCGAAGCGCTGCCCGGTGTCGGAGTGAAGCTGAGCGATCTCGCGCTCTGCGCCTGATCCGGCGCGGGGCGCCCTTCCGGTGGACTTTTCCGCACGTGGGCTTGCATCGGCCATTTTTCCCGGGTTTCTTTCGTGCTAACTCCCCCACGATTGGGGAAGGAACCTCGGGGTTGGCAAGAACAGGTATGCGTGTGTCCGGGCCGTGGCGTCAGCAAGCATTGATCCTTGGAGTGGTGGCTGCCCTCGCGGGCTGTGCCGGGAATCGGGAACCCGATTTCGAACAGTTCACGCCCAAGGAAATCTTCGACCGGGCCGAATACGAGCTGGAAACCGGCAATTACGACGATTCCGCCCGCTATTTCGGTGAGGTCGAACGGCTTTATCCGTATTCGGACTGGGCCAAGCGCGCCCTGATCATGCAGGCCTATGCCCAGCATCGCGACCGGAACTATGAAGAAAGCCGGTCGGCGGCGCAGCGGTATATCGACTTCTATCCCGCCGACGAAGATGCCGCCTATGCCCAGTATCTTCTGGCGCTCAGCTATTACGACCAGATCGACGATGTGGGCCGCGACCAAGGCGTGACCTTTCAGGCGCTGCAGGCGCTGCGCACGGTGATCGAACGCTACCCCGACAGCGAATATGCCCGCTCTGCCATCCTGAAATTCGATCTGGCCTTCGACCATCTGGCCGGCAAGGAGATGGAGATCGGCCGCTATTACCTGAAGCAAGGGCATTATGCGGCGGCGATCAACCGGTTCAGGGTTGTGGTTGAAGATTTCCAGACCACCAGCCATACGCCCGAAGCGCTGCACCGGCTGGTTGAGGCCTATCTGTCGCTCGGTCTGAAAAACGAAGCGCAGACCGCCGGTGCCATCCTTGGATATAACTATCAGGACAGCATCTGGTATCAGGACGCCTATACGCTGCTGACCGGGCAGGGGCTGTTGCTGGAACCGGCCGGGTCGGGCTGGCTGAGCGGGATTTATCGTCAGTCGCTGCAAGGCAAATGGATCTGACCCCGCGCGCCGGGGCCTAGCGGGGGCACGGATGCTGCGCGGGCTGGAAATTCGCGACATTCTGATCATCGACCGGCTGGACCTTGCGTTTCAGCCGGGGCTGAACGTGCTGACCGGCGAAACCGGCGCGGGCAA
>JAGQRU010000212.1:3364-11124 GCA_020425105.1 Paracoccaceae bacterium | reverse complement strand
ATCGACTGGTGCCTGGTCGGCGAACCCAGCAGCAGCACGCAGCTTGGCGACGTGATCAAAAACGGCCGGCGCGGCTCGCTGAACGCCGACCTGACGATTTACGGCACGCAGGGACACATCGCCTACCCGCATCTTGCCGACAACCCGATCCATCGCGCCATGCCGGTGCTGGCAGAATTAACGGCGGTCAAATGGGACGAAGGCAACCGCTTTTTCCCCGCCACCAGCCTGCAGATATCAAACATCAACTCCGGCACCGGCGCGACCAATGTGATTCCGGGACAGATCGATCTCAAATTCAATTTCCGTTTTTCCACCGAAGTAACGGCCCTGCAATTGCAGACGCAGGTCGAAAGTCTGCTCAACAAACACGACCTGAATTATTCGATCAAGTGGTCACTGTCGGGCAATCCGTTTCTGACCGAACCGGCCGAGCTGACGCAGGCGGCGATCAAGGCCATTCGCAAAGTAAGCGGTATAGATACCGAACTGAGCACCTCGGGCGGCACCTCCGACGGACGCTTTATCGCCCCGACCGGCGCGCAGGTCATCGAGCTTGGTCCGCTCAACGCGACCATCCATCAGATTGACGAACACGTCAACTGCGCGGATTTACAGCAACTGTCTTTGATTTACCAGTCGATGCTGGAAGAACTGCTGCTCTAAGAGCCTGTTCAAGATCCCTCTGCCTACTGCGAATCCGCTGTTGTGGCCAGATTTTTCCCTGATTTTTGTTGCGTAGAATGACTATGCGCCTCAAATCAGAAAAAAATCTGACTCAAATCATCGAATTCTCGCTACGGCATAGAGATCTTGAACAGGCTCTAAACAAACACTCCGAACATATTCACCTCCCCAATAGCACAAGCCGACCCCTTGCAAAAGACAGATACTTTCTTGCAAAAAAACGCTTGCCGGCAGTAACTGCAAGGCAACATAACACAAGCCTGTCTAGTTGCACCGCAAAAGAACACGGCGTTGTTTAATTGCACCGCAACAGAACACAAGCCCGCTCAAAATAAAAAAGTTGCGGTTTTTTTCTCCGTCAAAGACATAAAGCTTTAAAAATATCCGTTTATCGTTTAGCTTAGCCAAATGAGTCAATGAAAACGTAAACTGATCCTGTACGACTCAATTGAGCGGGTATCATCACTGCATTATCCGAATCCAGAGGAAACCAGCATGACCGATCCAATTAGCAAATCGCTGAAAAAAAACCGCCGATCGTTTCTTAAGACAACCGCTGCCGCCGGCACAGCCGCCGCGGTCGGACCATGGGTTATCAGCCGCAGCGCGCTCGCCTCTTCCGGTGAAGTTAACATACTGATGTGGTCCGACTATCTGCCACCGGGTTTTCTCAAGGCTTTTGAAGACAAGACTGGCATCAAGGTCAACTACACCGGCATCGGCTCCAACGAAGAAATCATCAACAAGATGAAAGCCACCAAGGGCCGCGGTGTCGACATCTGCAGCCCGACCAATATGCGCTCCCCGCAATGGATCGAACTCGAGCTGTTGCAGCCGTTCGATTACGGCAAGATCGCCAATATCAAAAACGTCAACCCGGCGATGCTGAAGGTCGGCGATACCGAATGGAATTTCGGCGGCAAGGGCTCGCACTGGCTGCCGCACATCTGGGGCACCGAAGGCGTTGCCTGGCGCACCGATATGTACACGCCGCCGCGTGATGGTGAAATCCCGAGTTATGGCGATATCTGGCAGTCCGATGTAACCGGCAAGACCATGATGCGGGCGCATTCAGGCATGCTGGGCGCCGGCCTGTATCTGGAGACCACCGGCGAACTGGAACCCGGCGCCATGCGCAAGGCCTATGAAGACGAAGAGACCATGCGCAAAATCTGGCAGGTCGTCACCGACTTCTGCATCAAGAACAAGGCGCAGGTCAAACTGTTCTGGAATGACGCCGACTCGCAGAAAAACGGCTTTCTGAACGACGGTGTGGTCATCGGCCAGACCTGGGACGGCCCGCCGAGCACATTGATGAAAGACGGCGAAGCGGTACAGTATCGCGCGCCGGTGGAAGGCGCACTGGCCTGGGTCGACGGCATGTCGATGTCCGCATCCGCAGAGAACCTTGAGCAGGCTTACGAATTTATCAACTTCTGCTACGACCCCGAGCCGGCCGGCATTTCAATCGACGGCGGCACCAAGGAAGGCTGGGGCGGACACGGCTACAACTCGGCGGTACTCGGTGCGGACAAGTTCGCCAGCGAAGGCTATAGCAAACTGTTCGGCTCGATCTATCCCGGCAGCTCGCTGGAAAACCTGTGGCCCTGGCCGAAGGAGCCACAATGGTATGCGGACGTTCGTACCGAATACCAGAACAAGTTCACCAGCGTCTGACCCATATAAAGCTCCCGGCCCGAAGCCGGGAGTTTTTTGTCCGGACACGATTCCACACTAGACAAACTGTCACCGGGGTAGAATTTCAATGAGTGCTGATGTGCAACTGGACAATGTCTGGATACGTTTCGGCGATTTTGTCGCGGCACGGGAAGCCAATATTCACATCAAGGATGGTGAGTTTTTCAGCTTTCTCGGGCCATCCGGCTGCGGTAAAACCACCCTGCTGCGTTCGGTATCGGGTTTTCTGGAGCCCTCCGAAGGCCGCGTGCTGATTGGCGGTAAAGACATGAAGGGCATCGGCCCGAACAAGCGTCCGACCGCACTGATTTTTCAGAACCTGGCCCTGTTTCCGCTGATGAAGGTCTGGGAAAACATCGCCTTCGCACTCGAGGTCCGCGGCACCAGCAAGGCCGAACGGCGCAAGAAAGCCGATGAATTACTCGAACTGATCGCCCTGCCCGATCAAGGCGACAAGATGGTCAGGGAGTTATCCGGCGGACAGCGGCAGCGCGTCGCCATCGCCCGCGCCCTGGCGGCCGAACCCGATGTGCTGCTGCTCGACGAACCCCTGTCGGCGCTGGACCTGAAACTGCGCCAGCACATGCGCACGGAACTGCGCGCCATCCAGCAACGGGTCGGCATTACCTTTATCTATATCACGCATGATCAGGGCGAGGCCCTGACCATGTCGGACCGGATCGCGGTGATGAATGCGGGCCGGATCGAACAGGTCGGCACGGGCGACGACATCTATTCGCAACCGCAATCGGCCTTCGCCGCGTCCTTCGTGGGTGAGGTCAACCGCTTCGACGGGACCGTCGCGGCACTTCAGGACGGGTTCGCGGTGCTGCAGACCCCGCTTGGGCCGCTGATCGGGCGCAACCCGGGCGGGCTCGATACCGGCGCGCAGGCGTCGCTCTTCATTCGCCCGGAACATGTGCATTTCGCCGACCCGACGCGGCTGCCCTTTGCCAATCAGATGCTGGCGGAGCTTGAGCGCCGCGATCTGGAAGGCGCGTTCATCAACCTGCACATGCGCACATGCAGCGACTGCAAGATGCCGGTATCGCTGCATATGACCAATACCGGGCAGGTCCTGTCGCTGACCGGCAACGCGGCCGAGATCGGCTTCACCGCCGAAGCCGCGGTGGTGCTGCCGGAGGGCGAGGTGGCCGCCACCGGGGCCGACGAGGCCGCCGTATGAAGGCCCTGCTGCGCGGCTATGGCGCGGGGCTCGTGGCGCTGTTTTTCGGCGCCGTGGCGATCTGGGGCCTGCTGCTGATCCTGCTGCCGCAGGTCACGATGCTGGAACGCGCGCTGACCAAACCGAAGCGGACGCTGGACAGTTCCATCGCGGCAACCCTGGCCCGGGACGCAGAGACCTGTATCAGCGTGCTGGAGCGCTATCAGCCCTCTGACACGGCGCCCGCGTCTTCGGGGGGGATCGGGGTGCCGTCCATCGGCGGCATCGGCATTCCCTCCATGGGCGGGGCGGCGCAGGGCAGCCGGCCCTATGTGCTGCAATGCGACCGCGCGGACACCCATGTGGCGCTGAGCCGCGACGGAGAGACCCGCGCCTGGCTGGACGAAACCTATGATCTGCCGCGGATGCGCGTGTCCGATACCGTGCCGCTGGCCGATCAGATCGCGCAGGCCCGCGGCATCGCGGATCTGGCGGCGCCTCTGTCGGCGCGGCTGGTGGAGGAAGAGGCGCGCAGCAGCGCGCTTGGCCTCAGCAACTTCTCCGCCCTTGTGCAACCGGTGCTGATCCCGCTGTCGGACACGGCGCGGGCATCCGAAGACGCCAAGTTGTCCAACATTCTGCTGGGCGTGACCGGGCTGCGGTTTGAAAAGGACGGCCAGATCTATCAGCGCATCGGCCTGATCACCCTGACCCGGACGCTGAGCTTTGCGGTGATGGCCACCGCGCTGGCGCTGGTCCTGTGCTATCCCATCGCCTACAAGGTGGCGCTGGCCACGCCGCCGGAATGGGCGGTCTGGCTGTTTCTGGGGCTGATCATCCCCTATGCGGTGGTCGAGCTGATGCGGGTCTATGCCTGGACCGCGATCATCGACAATCGCGGACTGATCAACGAAGCGCTTCTGTGGCTTGGCGCCATATCGGAGCCGATCCAGTTCAAGCGCTCGGCGCTGACCGTCTTCGTGGTGATCGTCTATACCTATGTGCTGTTCATGGTCTTTCCGATCTACAACGTGATGACGACCTTGGACCGCAATCAGATCGAAGCCGCCGAAGACCTGGGCGCGTCCACCTGGCGGGTGCATCGGCGGGTGGTCATCCCGCATGCGAAACCCGGCATCGCCGTGGGCTGCATCGCCACCTTCATGCTGTCTGCCGGCGCCTTTTCCGTGCCGCGGATCATCAGCCGGGGCCTGCAATCGGAATGGTTCGCCCAGACGATCTATAACAAGTTCTTCGAAAGCGAGAATTCGAATGTCGGCGCGGCCTATTCCTTCGCCTACACGCTGGTCTGCTTTCTTATGGTGGCCATTTTCATGCGGGTCGTCGGCGCGCGGCTGAAAGATTTCGCGAGGGTCCAATGACGTCGTCCCGGCTTCTGAACCTGTACACCTGGGCTTTTCTGGCCTTCATGTTCGCGCCGCTCGTGCTGCTGATCGTGTCGAGCTTCAACGACACGTCACCGCCGTCGGTCACGCCCTGGGAAGGGTTCACCGGCAAGTGGTACGCGTTCTTCTGGATGTCGGACGCGGATCTGCGTGCCGATCCGGTGCTGCGGCTGCTGGACCGCGACCGCCTGGTGGGGTGCTTCCAGAATTCGCTGTTCATTTCGTCCATGGTGGTCCCGATCTCGCTGCTTCTGGGCCTGTCGGGCGCGGTGGTTCTGACGCGGCTGAAAAGCCGGCTGAACGGCGTGCTGTGGTGGGTCCTGCTGTCGCCGATGTTGGCACCCGGGGTGGTGCTGGGGCTTTCGGCGCTGGTCTTCTGGGGCCGGGTGGGGGTGCATGCGGGGCTGACCACGATCATCATCGCCCAGGTCACATTCATCGCCAGCTATGCCCTGCTGATCCTGATGGCGCGGCTGCAGCGTCAGCCGGTGGAACTGGAGGAGGCCGCGCTGGATCTGGGGGCGTCGCCGTTCCGGGTATTCCGGCGCATCACCTTGCCGTTTCTCTTTCCGGCGCTGGTTTCGGCGGCGATCATTGCCTTCATGGCGTCGATGGAAAACTATAACACCACCATGTTCGCCAAGGGCGGGGCCTGCAATTTCGCCACCGAACTGGGCGCCATGTCGCGCAATCCCAACGGACATCCCCCGGTGATCAACGCGGTGGGCACGGTGATCATCGTTCTGACGGTCGCGGCGGCAAGCCTGCACACCTTCCTTCAGCGCCGCGAAACGCGCTAGGATGCGCCGGGGCCCGCGACCGGGGCGCCGGCAACAGGGCAGGGACCGCATGACCACAAGGATCTGGCCGCGATGAGGATCACCGCGCGTTGCCACCCGGATCTGGAACCGATCCTGCCGCGGCCCGTGCTGGCCGCGCAGGCGCTGCCGGACTGGATGCGGGCCATGCCCGGCAAGGTGCCCGCCGAAAGCCTTGGCGGCGGAGAGATCCGCACCCTGAAACACTGCCCGCCCTTTCTGGACGCGCTCGGGCTGGGGGTGCTGATCCTGCTGCCGACGGATCTGACGGTGACGGATGGCCAGCTGTCATGGGACTGGGATCCGCCGCCGCTGCCGGACACGGCGATGACCCGCGCGCCGATCGGCGTTCATGTGCCCGAACAGGCGCAGGGCGCGCCGGTGGACGCGGGCGGGCGGCTGGTGCTGAAATTCATCAACTTCTGGACGCTGGAGACCGACCCGGGCTGGTCGCTGCTGTTCACCCATCCGTTCAACCGGCCCGATCTGCCCTTCACCACCCTGACCGGCGTTGTCGATTGCGACCTGTTCCGCGACGGGTATGTGCATTTTCCCGCGCTGCTGGATCGGGATTTCGACGGTGTGATACCTGCGGGAACGCCGGTGGCGCAGGTGGTGCCGGTGCAGCGCGGCGGGCAGCTTGAGGTGGCGGCCATGACCCCCGACCAGATCCGCCGCAACCGCGCCACGCAGGACGCGCTGCAATCTGCCCCCGGCGTTTATCGCAAGGACTATCGCCGCTGATCGACGGGCGGCAAGGTCAGCGGCACGCATCCCCGCGCGGTGCGCGTCATTGCCTGCAGCGCCAGCCCCCGCGTCGCCGGGTCGCGCAGCAGCCGGGACAGGTCTTCGGGCGTGTTCTGCCCGGTTTCGGCGGCGATGCGGAAGCGGGCGATGTCGGCTTCCGGCCCGGCCACGCCGTCCCAGGCCCGCGCCGCCGCGTCCCAGGCCCCGCGCCGCAGGGCCAGACGGCCCAGATTGACCCGCGCGTCCAGGTCGCCGGGCAGCAGCCGCAGCGCCGCGCGAAAGGCGTCATAGGCCAGATCCGCGTCGTCGGCCGTCAGGGCCCATCGGCCCAGTTCGAACCATGCCAACCCGTAATCGGGCCGGGCCGCCACCGCCCGGCGCAGCCACGAGCCCATCTGCTCCGCCGCACCCCGCGCTTCCAGCACCTTGGCGAGATTGTAAAAGACCTCGGCCGGTGCGCCCTTTTTCCGCGCCGCCCGGCGCAGCAGCGCCTCCGCCCGCGGCCAGTCCTGCGCGGCAATGAGGCCCGGCAACGAAGAAAGCATATCCATGACGGATTTCTGCGCTTTTGGGCGCCTTTGAACAAGCGCTGTCATGGCAATGTCATGCCTTCTGGGCAAGAGGTCCCGATGTTTGGAGAACCAGTGATGACCGATGCCATGTTCGCCGCGCCGGGGCGGTTTTTCCGCGGCAACCTGCATACCCATTCCACCCGCTCCGACGGCATTCTGGAGCCTGAAGAGGTCTGCCGCCGCTATCGCGACGAAGGTTATGACTTTCTGGCGCTGACGGATCATTTTCTGGGCCAATACGGGTTCCCCATCACCGACACGCGCGGCTATCGCCGCCCCGGCTTCACCACACTTCCGGGGGCCGAGCTGCACTCCGGGGCGCAAAGCAACGGCGATCTGTGGCATATTCTGGCCGTTGGCCTGCCCGACGACTTCACCCCGCCCAACACCGCCGGGTTCTTTGTGCAGGACGATCAGGAAAGCGGCCCGGAACTGGCGGCGCGGGCGCGGGCGGCCGGGGCGTATGTGGCCATCGCGCATCCCGAATGGTCGGGTCTGACCGAAGCGGATGTGGCGTCGGTCACCGCGGCGCATGCGGTGGAGGTCTATAACCACGGTTGCGCCATGGGCTGCGACAGGCCGCACGGGTTCCACCAGCTTGACCTGATGCTCAGCGCCGGGCGCGATCTGCAGCTGTGCGCCACCGACGACGCGCATTTTTCCGAAC
>JAGQRU010000212.1:0-3351 GCA_020425105.1 Paracoccaceae bacterium | reverse complement strand
CGGCGGCTGGGTCATGGTCAAGGCCCCGGAAAACGACCCCGACGCCCTGCTGGCGGCGCTGAAAGCCGGGCACCATTATTCCAGCCAGGGACCGGAACTGCGCGGGATCGTCTGGGAAGACGATCAGGTCACGGTGGAAAGCAGCGCGGTGGTGACGGTGATCGTGCAGGGCCATGGCTGCGCGGCCACGGCGGTGCACGGGCTGTCCATGACCCGCTGCAGCGTGCCTTTGGCCAAATTCGCCCGGTCCGGCTGGTTGCGGGTGACGGTGATCGACAAGGCCGGACGCCGCGCCTGGAGCCAGCCGGTGCGGCGGGGCTGAACCGCCGCGCATCGCCCCCCTTTCAAACCCGTTCAAGGCGCGGCAAGCTGCGCCGGACAGGGTCGTTCACGATCCGGGGGGAGAAAGCAGATGAAAAACAAGATCGTTTCGCCAGAAGCCGCCGCCGCGCTGATCCGGTCGGGGGATACGGTGACCACCTCGGGCTTTGTCGGGATCGGCGTCCCCGAGGCGCTGTTGAAGGCGCTGGCGGCGCGCTATGCCGAAAGCGGCGATCCGGCGGGGCTGACCCTGCTTTTCGCGGCGGGGCAGGGCGACGGGAAGGACAAGGGGCTGAACCGCCTTGGGCAGGAAGGGCTTCTGAGCCGGGTCATCGGCGGTCACTGGGGATTGATCCCGAAACTGGCCAGGCTGGCCGTGGACGGCAAGATCGAAGCCTATAACCTGCCGCAAGGGGTCATCAGCCACCTGTTCCGGGACATCGCCGCGGGCAAGCCCGGCACGCTGACCCATGTGGGGCTGGGCACCTTCGTCGATCCGGATCTGGACGGCGGCAAGATCAACGGCGTGACCCGCGACGATCTGGTGACACGGATCGACATACTGGGCG
Organism: Paracoccaceae bacterium; assembly: GCA_020425105.1. Lineage (GTDB taxonomy): Bacteria > Pseudomonadota > Alphaproteobacteria > Rhodobacterales > Rhodobacteraceae > Meridianimarinicoccus. The sequence continues at coordinate 2,461 of JAGQRU010000212.1, read as the reverse complement.
AAACCCGGCTGTTTTACCGCGCGATGCCCATCGACGTGGCGCTGCTGCGCGGCACCACGGCGGATGCGGCAGGCAATGTGACGATGGAAAAGGAAGCCCTGACCATCGACAATCTGGCGCAGGCGATGGCGGCGAAAAACTCGGGCGGCATCGTGATCGTGCAGGTGGAACGGGTGGTGGCGGGCGGGACGCTCAACCCCCGCGATGTGCAGATCCCCGGCGCGCTGGTGGACGCGGTGGTCGTGGCGGATCCCGCCGATCACATGCAGACCTACGGCACCGCCTATTCCCACACTTTCACCGGACGCTATCGCAGCGACATGGATGCCAGCGCGCCGATGCCCCTGAGCGCGCGCAAGATCATCGCCCGCCGGGCGGCGTTCGAGCTGCCCATCAACGGCGTGGTCAATCTGGGCATCGGCATGCCGGAAGGGGTCGCGGCGGTCGCGGCCGAGGAAAAGCTGCTGAGGCACCTGACCCTGACCGCCGAACCGGGGGTCATCGGCGGGCTGCCCGCATCGGGGCTGGATTTCGGCGCCGCCAACAATACCGACGCCATTGTCGCCCAGAACCAGCAGTTCGACTTCTATGACGGCGGGGGGCTCGACATCGCCATTCTGGGCATGGCCGAGGTCGGCGCGGACGGGTCGGTGAACGTGTCGCGGTTCGGCCCGCGGCTGGCCGGGGCGGGCGGGTTCATCAATATCAGCCAGAACGCGCGCAAGGTGGTGTTCACCGGAACCTTCACCTCGGTAGCGCTGGATCTGGCCGTCATGGACGGGGCGCTGCAGATCCGGACCGAAGGCAAGGTGCGCAAATTCGTCGACCGGGTCGAACAGGTCACCTTTTCAGGCCCCCGCGCCCGCGCAGCGCATCAGCCGGTGTTGTATGTGACCGAACGCTGCGTGTTCCGGCTGCAGCCCGACGGCATCGCGCTGATCGAAGTCGCGCCCGGTGTGGACCTGCAGCGGGACATTCTGGATCAGATGGCCTTCGCCCCGATCATGGAAGACGTGGGCGAGATGGAGCCGCGCATTTTCTGCGAAGATCCCATGGGGCTGGATGTCGATCTGCTGCATCTGGATCTGAACAGCCGCATCACGCTCGACCCGGCGGGCGAGACGCTGTTCATCAATTTCGAAAAGATGCGGCTGCGCGACGACAACGATCTGCGGCTGATCCGCGACCGGGTGACGGCGCTCTGCGGGCCTCTGCCCGCCAAGGTGAATGCCGTCGTGAACTATGACGGCACCCAGATCTATCCGGAGGTCGAGGACGCCTATGGCGCGATGGTTCTGGATCTGGAGGACAGGTTCTATCGCCAGACCACCCGCTATTCCGGGTCCGCCTTCATGCGGCTGAAGCTGGGGCGGCTGCTGTCGCGCGACCGCGAGGCGCATATTTTCGAACGCCCCGAAGACGCGCGCACGGATTAGCGCGTTTTCAGGCCGTCGTTTTCAGGCCGTAATTGCCGATGGCGACAAGGGCCGCGTCCATTTCCGCATCCGACAGCAGATGCGGCCCCCCTTCGGCGGCCTGCAGGCTCAGCAGATAGCCGCGCGCCAGCGCCTCCAGCTCTTCGAGCCGCCACAATCCCTTGTCGAGCGTTTCGCCCAGCACGGTGGCGCCGTGATTGGCCATCAGGCACCCGTGATGCGGCCCCATGGCAGTCACCACGCCGCTGGCCAGTTCGGCGCTGCCGAACAGGGCATAGGGGGCCAGGGGCACATGCTTGCCGCCGAATATTGCCACCATGTAATGGCAGGCCGGAATCTCCTGCCGCGTCATGGCCAGCGCGGTGCAATGCACCGGATGGGCGTGCACCACCGCCTGCATGTCCGGGCGCGCCTGCAGCAGCGCCTTGTGGAACCGCCATTCGCTGGACGGCGCCAGCACGCCGGACGGCGTCTCAGGTGTCGCGAAGGGATGATCGAGCCCCCCGGCGAGCGGCAGCGGCACGATCATCTGCGGCGTCATCCGGTCATAGGGAACCCCCGATGGGGTGATCAGCATCGTCTCGCCGCAACGCACCGAAATATTGCCCGCGGTGCCCTGGTTCAGCCCCAGATCGTTCATTCGGCGGCAGGTGTCGATCAGGGTCTGGCGCAGGGCCGGGGCGTCGGAATAGGGCGTCGTCATGATCTCAGGCCCGCTGTGCGATCTGGGCAAGATCGGGGAAGAGCCCCGCCAGCCCCGCTTCGGTCGCCGCACAGATCCCGCGTTCGGTGATCAGCCCGGTAACCAGCCGGTTCGGGGTCACATCGAAGGCCGGGTTGCCGCCGGGGGTGCCGGGCGGCGTGACCTGAACGACACCGATCCCTCCGCCTTCGAGCGCGCCCTGCACATGGGTGATTTCGCGGCTGTTGCGGTCTTCGATCGGAATTTCGGCCACCCCGTCGGTGACGGTCCAGTCGATGGTGGGCGACGGCAGGCAGACATAGAAGGGCACGCCGTTGTCATG
>JAGQRU010000211.1:3121-3302 GCA_020425105.1 Paracoccaceae bacterium | reverse complement strand
CCGCTGGCGGCGCTGAACACCGCCTGCGCCACCGATGGGGTGGTGATCCATGTCTCGGGCAAGGCCGAAAAGCCGGTGGCCCTGATCTATCTGCACGAAGACACCACGTCTGACGCGATCCTGCACCATCTGGTGAAGCTCGACCCCGGCGCGGATCTGACGCTGCTGGAAAACGGCCCGG
>JAGQRU010000211.1:0-3114 GCA_020425105.1 Paracoccaceae bacterium | reverse complement strand
GGTTCAACAAGGTGCTGGAGGTCGATCTGGCCGATGGCGCCGCGTTTCACCATGTGCGGGCGCAGGGGCGCGACCATGAACGGCGCGCGGCGACGCATATCTTCGCCCGGCTGGGCGCGGAATCGGTGTTCAAGTCCTTCACCCTGACCGCCAACGGGGTGATGACGCGCAATGAATGCGTGGTCGAACTGACCGGCGACAATGCGGTGGCCCATGTGGCCGGGGCCTGCGTCGGCGACGGGGATTTCCACCATGACGACACGGTCTTCGTCACCCATGATGCGGAGAATTGCGAAAGCCGTCAGGTGTTCAAGAAGGTGCTGCGCAACGGCGCGACCGGCGTCTTTCAGGGCAAGATCCTGGTGAAGCCGGGGGCGCAGAAAACCGACGGCTATCAGATCAGCCAGTCGCTGCTGCTGGATGACGACAGCCAGTTTCTGGCCAAGCCCGAGCTGGAAATCTACGCCGACGACGTGGCCTGTTCGCACGGATCGACCTCGGGCGCCATCGACGATGTAGGGCTGTTCTATCTGCGGTCGCGCGGGATCCCGGAAGGGCCGGCGACCGATCTGCTGACCCTTGCGTTTCTGGCCGAGGCGATCGACGAGATCGAGGACCCGGTGCTGGCCGCCGAGATTCTGTCGCGGCTGGAAGGCTGGCTGGAACGGCGGCGGCGCGCGGACTGATGGCTCTGACCACGGACATGCTGGCCACCTATCGGCGGCCGGCTGAGGTGATGCGCCGGCACTTGTCGGGCCCGCAACAGGAAGGCCGCGCGCTGGTCTTTCTGATGCTGGCCTGTCTGCTGATCTTCGTGGCGCAATGGCCCCGGCTGGCGCGCGAGGCCGCGCTGAGCCCCGACATGCCGCGCGACGCGATCTTCGGCGCGGCCCTGTTGGGGTGGGTCTTCATCATGCCGCTGGTCTTTTACGGTCTGGCGGCGCTGAGCCACGTCGTGGCCCGGCTTCTGGGCGGGCAGGGCACCTGGTATGGTGCGCGGCTGGCACTGTTCTGGCCGCTGCTGGCGCTGAGCCCGGTCTGGCTGCTGTACGGGCTGGTGGCCGGGTTCATTGGCGCGGGTCCGGCGTTGAGCCTGGTCGGGGTTCTGGCCGTGGGATTGTTTGTGTTTCATTGGGCGGTGGCGCTGCGGACGGCAGAGCGTCCCCCGTCCGTCACGCCCGCCGAGGCGGACAGTTAGGGCAGGGCCATGGCGAAGCCGACGTTTCCGTTTACATTGTCCGGGCTGCTGCAGGCGGCTCTGGAGACCCTGCGCGCGCCGCGCCCCATGGCAGCGGTGGTGATCGGCGCGGGCATTCCGTCATCGGTCCTTTGGGCGGCGATGCTGGCGGTGGTCGCCGGATCGGTGGTCATGGGGCAGGGCAGCCTGCTGCTGCTGGCCGGGCCAGAGGCGCTTGGCAATCCGTTCCTTGCGAACCCGATGCTGATGTTCGGCATTCAGATGGGCCTGCTGGTGATCATGGTCCACGCGATCTTCCAGATCGGCCGGATTTTCGGCGGGCAGGGCAGCCTGAACGGCGCCCTGGCGGTGGTCACATGGCTGCAATTCGTTCTGGCCTGTCTTCAGGTCTTGCAGACCGCGCTGCTGTTTCTGGCGCCGCCGCTGGCGGATATGCTGGGGATCCTTGGGCTGGTGCTGTTCATCTGGCTGCTGACAAATTTCGTCGCGGCGCTGCACGGTTTCAAATCCCTTGGCGCGGTCTTTTTCATGATCCTGGCGTCGGCCTTCGCGCTGACCTTCGCGCTGAGCCTGCTGTTGACCCTGTTCGGCGTCGTTGCGCCCGGAGTACCCAATGTTTGACGTCGAAAAGATCCGCGCGGATTTTCCCATCCTGTCGCGTCAGGTGAATGGAAAACCGCTGGTCTATCTGGACAATGGCGCATCGGCGCAGAAGCCGCAGGCGGTGATTGACGCCATGACACAGGCCTATTCCCACGAATACGCCAATGTCCATCGCGGGCTGCATTTCCTGTCGAATCTGGCGACCGAACGCTATGAGGCCGTGCGCGCGACCATCGCGCAGTTTCTGAACGCCGGGTCCGAAGACAGTATCGTGATGAATTCGGGCACGACCGAAGGCATCAACATGGTGGCCTATGGCTGGGCGATGCCGCGCCTTCAGGCGGGCGACGAGATCGTCCTGTCGATCATGGAACATCACGCCAATATCGTGCCCTGGCATTTTCTGCGCGAACGGCAGGGGATCGTGCTGAAATGGGTCGATGTGGATGCGCGCGGCGATCTTGATCCGCAAAAGGTGATCGACGCCATTGGTCCCAAGACAAAACTCGTGGCGGTCACGCATCTTTCCAATGTGTTGGGAACTGTTGTTGATGTGACGGCGATCACCGAGGGCGCGCATGCGAAAGGCGTGCCCGTGCTGGTCGATGGCAGTCAGGGGGCGGTGCACATGCCGGTGGACGTGACCGCCATCGGCTGCGATTTCTATGCCATCACCGGGCACAAGCTCTATGGTCCCTCAGGGTCCGGCGCGATCTATGTCCGGCCGGAGCGGATGGCCGAAATGCGCCCCTTCATGGGCGGCGGTGACATGATCCGCGAGGTGACGCGCGAGACCGTCACCTATAACGATCCGCCGATGAAGTTCGAAGCCGGCACCCCGGGCATCGTGCAGATGATCGGTCTGGGGGCGGCGCTGAGCTATCTCATGGATCTGGGAATGGACCGCGTCGCGGGGCATGAGCGGCAGCTGAGAGACTATGCCAGGGCCCGGCTGGACGGACTGAACTGGGTGAATGTACAGGGACAATCGGCGGAAAAAGCTGCCATTTTTTCCTTCACCATGGACGGCGCGGCGCATGCCCATGACATTTCGACCGTGCTTGACAAGAAGGGGGTCGCGGTGCGCGCGGGCCATCACTGTGCGCAGCCGCTGATGGATCATCTGGGCGTGCCCGCCACCTGCCGCGCGTCCTTCGGTCTGTACAATACCGAGGCCGAGGTGGACGCCCTGATCGACGCGCTGGAACTCTGCCACGAATTCTTCGCCTGAGCCGCTGCCAAAAGGCAATTCCGCGTTGCGGGGCCTGCAGGCATTGCGTATAGGAACCGGCACGCACCCGTAGCTCAGCTGG
>JAGQRU010000210.1 GCA_020425105.1 Paracoccaceae bacterium | reverse complement strand
ACGACCAGCGCAAGGTCATCTTCGGTCAGCGGATGGAGATCATGGAGGCCGAAGACATCGCCGACATCGCGCGCGACATGCGGCATCAGGTGATCGACGATCTGGTCGAAACCCATATTCCGCCACGCTCCTATGCGGATCAGTGGGATACCGAAGGGCTCTATGCCGAGGTGATGGAAAAACTGGGTCAGGATCTTCCGGTCATCGCCTGGGCGCAGGAAGAAGGCGTTGATGCCGACGATATCCGCCAGCGTCTGTACAAGGCGGGCGATGAATTCATGGCCAAGAAGGCGGTGGATTTCGGCCCGGAAAACATGCGCAACATCGAAAAGCAGCTGTTGCTTCAGACCATCGACGGCAAGTGGCGCGACCACCTTCTGAAGCTGGAACATCTGCGGTCGGTGATCGGATTCCGGGGTTATGCGCAGCGCGATCCGCTGAGCGAATACAAGAACGAAAGCTTTCAGTTGTTCGAAGGGTTGCTGGACGGTCTGCGCGAAGACGTGACCCAGAAGCTGTCGCAGATCCGCCCGTTGACCGAAGAAGAACGGCAGGAGATGATCGAACGGCTGATGCAGCAGCAGGCGATGGCCGCCGCCGCGCAACGGCCCGGTGGCGCAGCGCTGCCCGCCGAAGAGCCCGCGGGCGAGCCCCGGGACGGATTTGTCGAAGGCGATCCGTCCACCTGGGGCGATCCGGGGCGCAACGATCCCTGCCCGTGCGGGTCGGGCAAGAAATTCAAGCATTGTCACGGGCGCCTTGCCTGACGCGGTGCGGGCTTTGCGGCGCGGGACATATCTGCTCCTGACCGTCTGGCCACTTGCCGGGCTGGCGCAGGATTGCGATGTGGCGCTGACCGCGCAGGCGGCGCCGGGCACGATTTCCGTGCATTATTCCGCGCCTTGCGCACCTTACGCCCCGGTTTCCGTCACTTACGGACCCGTGACCTTCGGTGAGGAAACTGGCGTGGATGGGCAGCTTGATCTGACCTTGCCCGCGTTGTCGGGGGTCACCACGGTCCGGGTTCAGACCGGCAGCGCCGCGCATGATCTGACATTGCCGCCGGTGGCCGATGCGCAGCGCTTCGTCGCGCTCGTCCTGCCCGGCGACGACGCGGGAGCGGAATTGTCCGCAGACGCCACTCAGGGCCAAAAATTCGGCTTTCCGGGGCGGGCGCCGCAGGCCTGGTTGTTACCGGTATCGGCGGGCGCTCTGCCGGTCCTGAGCCTCCCTATCACCGGTTCCACATGCGGGCGCCGCGTCGCGCTGGATCTGGTGGACGGGCGCAAGGGACCGCGCCAGCAGCTTGAGGTGACCATGCCCGCCTGCTCCCGCGAGGGCGAGGTTCTGCACCTGCCGCTGGTCCCCGCGGGCGGTTAAAGCGCCGCGCCCAGAACCCGGAAGACCTCGCGATAGGTCGCCTTCTTGAACGGCACGATGCTGGCGACGATGTCGTCCGGCGTCATCCACTGCCAGCGGGCAAATTCGGGATGGTCGGTTTCGATGCAGATATCGCTGTCGCTTCCGGAAAACCGCATCAGGAACCACAGCTGCTCCTGCCCCCGATAGCGTCCTTTCCAGATCTTGCCGACAAGATGGTCGGGCAGATCATAGCGCAGCCAGTCCTGTGTCTGCGCCTCGACGCGGACCTGATCGGCGCCGACCCCGGTTTCTTCCCACAGCTCGCGCAAGGCCGCGTCCGCAGGCGCTTCGCCCGGGTCGATCCCACCCTGCGGCATCTGCCACGCACCTGCGGCATCGATCCGTTCGGCGGCGAAGACGCGGCCATCGGCGCGGGCCAGGACAATCCCGACACAGGGGCGATAGGGCAGGGTGGCGATCTGGTCAGGGGTCATGAGGGCTCCGGCGCAATTCCAGGACCGGTGTCGCGCGCGCGATACGACTTGGCAAGAGGGCAGAGCGCCCCGCCGGTCACACCGCGCGAAGCGTGTCGCCGGGGGTGATGCCGGGGGTCAGGGTGATCCTTTGCGGCTCAGGCGCGCCGTCGCCCAGAGCATGCGCAGCGACGATTTCAGCCGCTTTACGTCCGATCTCTTGCCGGCAGGCATCCATCGTCGCCAGATGTTTGGGCAGGCCTTTCAGCAGGTTAACCCCGTTAAAGCCGGCCAGGCCCAGCTGCCCCGGGATGTCATAGCCCTTCTCGATGCAGTAAAGCAGCCCGCCTGCGCCAATCATGTCATTGGAATAATAAAGAAAGTCCAGATCCGGGGTGCGGGACAGGATGGCTTCGGTCATCTCGCGGCCCTTCACCAGTGCCGATCCGCCAGCGTAGAACTCCTGATCGGCCATCTCCAGACCGGCCTTTGCCAGGGCCTGGGTGAAGCCTTCGAACCGCTTCCGGGCGCGGTGGTCCAGCGGCATCTTCGTGCCGAGGAAGCCGACCTTGCGATAGCCCGCAGCCACTATGGCTTCGCCCATGGTGCGCCCGGCTCTGCGATGCGAGATGCCGACCATGGAATCGATCGGCTCGCCATCGGTGTCCATGATCTCGACAATCGGGATGCCCGCATTCCGCAGCATGGCGCGGGCGGCGTCCGTATGTTCCAGCCCGGCAAGGATGACGCCCGAAGGCCGCCAGGACAGCATTTCGTACAAGACCGCCTCTTCGCGTTCGGGCTTGTAATGGGTCAGGCCCACCACCGGCTGCAGTGGCGTGTCGTCCAGAACTTCAGAGATGCCCATCATGACTTCGGGAAAGACCATGTTGGACATGGACGGAATGATCACTGCCACCAGATTGACCCGCTGCGACGCAAGGGCGCCCGCGATCTTGTTGGGCACATAACCCAATGATTTCGCGGCATCCAAAACCCGCTGCCGGGTCTTGTCGGACACGTCGCCCCGATTGCGCAACACGCGGCTGACCGTCATTTCGCTGACCCCCGAGGCTTCGGAAACATCTCTTAACGTCAAGGGGCGCCGCGTTTCTGCTGTCATTCTAGTCCCTCCAGCCTGTGGTGATGAGTCTAGCGCTAACTTCCCGTTCGCTGCAATCGGGTAACATTGTTGCGCCCGGTTTTTCTGCCCCCGGGGCGGGGGTTGAACTGGCCCGGGCTTCCGGCGACAAGGTGGCAGGCGGCCCCGTGGCTCAACTGGATAGAGCAGCCCCCTCCTAAGGGGCAGGTTACAGGTTCGAATCCTGTCGGGGTCACCAGATCTGCCCGCGTGCCAATGACCCATATTTGCACGTTTTAGCCGCTTTCATGCACACCCTCTGTCAAGGGCAATTTAGGGCCAACACACGCAATCCGACCTCGAGATCTCCTGGTCGGTCACGCGGGAAACTGATGATCGCTTAGCCGCCGTTCATGTTTTGAGCAGCGAAAGGCCGGACAGAGCCCCACCCGGACAAATACCGCACATTGAGCGAACGACTGGTTTCATCAAAATTTTTGGGCGCACTTGATTTATCCCTAATTAGGGATATATTTACGGCATGAGACGTGAAAATCAAACCCGAGAGAACCAAGCCCTGGTGTTGGCCCTGCTTCGCAGCCAGCAATTGTTCATGCGTGCGATGGTATCAACGTTTCGTTCGGTCGGCCTGACCGCACCGCAATGGGATGCACTGGAAACGCTAAGTAACAAGGGCCCATTGTCGATCAACGATCTGATGCGGCTGACACTGTCGACATCTGGCAATCTGGATGTGGTCGTAAAAAACCTGATTCAGGCCGGATGGGTAGAGAAGAGCGTTGATGAAACCGACAGACGCGCGCGTGTCCTGCGTCTGACCGCAGCCGGCAACCAAAAAGTGGCCGAATTCCTGCCAATCCACAATGCAGCATTAGAGCAGATATTTGGAGATCTCAGCGCGCAGGACAAGCGCCAGACGATCAGGACACTCAACCTACTTCGAAAAAAACTGCCCCAACCTCAGAAAGCCTCAACATGCCAAACAAAACCTTCCTGACCGCGCATGGCGTAGTCTACATGTTTTTCGCACTCGCGCTGTTCTTTATCCCGGCCATCCTCTGGCCGAATTACGGTCTGCAACTCAACGACCAGTACGCCGTGTTCCTGTCCCAGCATAACGCGATATTTCTGGGCGGCATCGGGATCATAAGCTTCCTGTTTCGCAATGCTGAACATGGCAGCGAAACCGCTCGAAAAGTGCTCGCCGGGCTGATGTGGACCAATGTGCTTGGAGTCGTCATCACGCTTTACGCCTGCCTGACAGGGATATTCACCGGGTTTGGCTGGTCTGACCCCATCTTCTTCGCCTTGCTTGCGATTCTGAGCTTTGTCCAACTTGGGAAGAACCGCTGAACCTTTTTAACCTCACAAAGGAACCTGAACATGAGTACTCTGAAAATCTGGGATCTGCATATGACTTATGACGGTCCGATTACCGAAGAATTCCTCGCCGGAACCGAACAGCTCGCCAAGAGTATCGCGGAGGAGCCGGGAATAATCTGGAAGATCTGGACTGTCGAAGATGGCACCACTCACTATGGGTCCACTTATCTGTTTCGGAACCGCGAATACCTTGAGCGCTACAAACAGATGCACCTGAAGCGGCTGGAAGCGATTGGCATCAAGGTGACCGCCGATCATATATTCGACATCATGGAGGATGTCAGTCGCATCAACAACGCCCCGCTTGAGGGCTGAACAATAGTGACCAGACATCGGCACGATGAGCGTTGATGTCCGGTTTGTCCCGCATAGCGGGCGCTAGGTCATGTTGACAAAACGGATTCCCCTCCGTGGTCAGCTGTGATTCAAGATCATCTCTACGTGGGAGGTGACCTTGGCACGCAACCTGATGTCCGACGACGAATGGGCATTCTTTGAGG
>JAGQRU010000209.1 GCA_020425105.1 Paracoccaceae bacterium | reverse complement strand
GCTGCTATGCCAAGACCATCGGCCTGGACCCGGAAGCCGAACCGGAAATCTATGCCACCACGTCGAAATTCGGCACGGTCATCGAAAACATGGTCTTCGATCCCGAAACCAAGGAACTGGATTTCGACGATGACAGCCTGACGCCGAACATGCGCTGCGCCTATCCGCTGGAATACATTTCCAACGCTTCGGAAACGGCGCTTGGCGGGCATCCGAAAAACATCATCATGCTGACCTGCGACGCCTTCGGCGTGCTGCCGCCGATCTCGCGGCTGACCCCGGCGCAGGCGATGTACCACTTCCTGTCGGGCTTCACGTCGAAAATGGCGGGAACCGAACGCGGCGTGACCGAACCGCAGCCGGTCTTCTCCACCTGCTTCGGCGCCCCGTTCATGCCGCGCCGGCCCGAAGAATACGGCCAGCTTCTGCGCGACAAGATCGCCAAGCATGGCGCATCGTGCTGGCTGGTGAATACCGGCTGGACCGGCGGCGCCTTCGGCACCGGCTCGCGCATGCCCATCAAGGCGACCCGCGCCCTGCTGACCGCCGCGCTGGACGGATCGCTGAACGACGCCACTTTCCGCAAGGATCCGAATTTCGGTTTCGAAGTGCCCGTGACCGTCAATGACGTGGACTCCAAGCTTCTGGATCCGCGGTCGACCTGGGCAAACAAGGCCGCCTATGACGCACAGGCCGCGAAACTGGTGGAGATGTTCGCCGAGAACTTCGAACAGTATCTCGCCTATATCGATGAAGACGTGAAAGCCGTCGCCATCGGCTGAGCCGCTTCAGGCCCGGAAAATTTCAAGGCGCGTCCCCAGGGCGCGCCTTTTTCGTGCGCGGTTACCCCAACAAGATCAGGCCACGGCGCAACAGGTTCGCCCCGGCAATCACCAGAACCACCAGCATGGCCCGCCGAAACTTTTGCTGGTCCAGCCGGTCCTGCACCCGCTGTCCCAGCCACATGCCCAGCCCCATCGGCACCACCAGCAGCAGCGACAGCGGCACGGTCGCGGTGTTCAGCACCCCGGACCGCAGATGGGCCGCCAGAAGAACGACCGCCCCGGCCAGATAAACCACCCCCTGAACCCGGATCGCGTCGCGCTTGGGCGTATTCATTGCCGCCAGATACAGAACGGTTGGCGGCCCCCAAACCCCCGCCATGCCCCCCGAAACGCCGGCGGTCATGCCGATGATCAGATCCGCCCGCCACCGTCTTTCCGCCGGGATGCTGGGCGTCCATCCGGCCAATTGCAGCAGCGCAAACCCGATGATCGGCCCACCCAGCACCAGATACATCGCGCCGCGCGGCAGGACCGTCACCAGTTGCGCCGACAGCGCGATGGTCCCCAGCAACACCGCCAGATAGATCCGGTACGCGCCCACCACCGCCAGAGCCGGCCCCAGCCCGCCGCGCAGCGCCTGCCACAGATTGGCCAGCAAGGTCGGCACGATCAGCGCCGCCAGCGCGGTTTCCGCCGGCATCAGACTCGCCAGGCCAGAGATCATGATCATCGGCATCGCAAAGCCGATCGCCCCTTTCACGAACGCCGCAAAAACAGTCACCGCAATCGCGGCTGGCAGAACCCCGTGCGGCAGGGCGGAAAATAGCGCATCCATCGGCTTTCCCCCGGGCAAGCCTGCCCAATCTGGCCTATACTGCGCCGCGGCGCAAAAACTTGTTACAGTCATAATCCTGCGAGTTTCATGCGGGAATTGGAAAAATGTTGCGCTGCACTTGCGAAGTGCTTATTCGATCCCAAAACACGAAAGGATCCGATTCATGCCCCATGATGGCCAGTCCCTGCCCGCGACCGACGCCCAGCCGATCCTGCCCGACCTGCTGGCTCTGACCGGCGCCGCGGTCCCGCCGGTAGAGGCTCTGCTGGACACGGCAACCGCGTGCGTGCGCGAACTGGTGTCGCAGGACGGCCGTGTATCGGGCACCCTGATCGAACAGAACCAGACCGCGGCCCACGGCCTGTCCTGGCTCGCCACATACGTCGAGGCCCTGCGCCAGATGCACGCCTGGGCAACCCGGATCGAAGCCGACGGCAAGCTGGGCGAAATCGAAAAGCTGATCCTGCAGATCGCCTTCGGCGAATATCTGGCCCAGATCCATGGCGGCATCCAGATGAACCAGGGCGAAATCATCCGTCCGGGCAATCTGGGGCTCAGCCCCGAAGACCGCCGCGCAATGATGACCGATGCGGTGGAAACCCTGGTGACCTACGGCAATTCCCAGGCCGCCCGCTCGCGGCTCGTGGTGCTGATGCTGGAGCAGTCCGCCAACACCACCGTCGGCTTCACCGGGCTGGACGAAGAGCTTGAGATGATCCGTGAACAGTTCCGCCGCTTCGCGGTGGAAAAGGTCATCCCCGACGCCCATGAATGGCACCTGAAAGACCAGCTGATCCCGATGGAGATCATCGAAGAGCTGGCCGGAATGGGTGTCTTCGGTCTGACCATTCCGGAAGAATTCGGCGGCTTCGGCCTGTCCAAGGCGTCCATGTGCGTCGTGTCGGAAGAACTGTCGCGCGGCTATATCGGCGTGGGCTCCCTCGGCACCCGGTCCGAAATCGCGGCCGAGCTGATCATCTGCGGCGGCACCGATGAACAAAAGGCCGAATGGCTGCCCAAGATCGCATCGGCCGAGATCCTGCCGACCGCCGTCTTCACCGAACCCAACACCGGGTCGGACCTCGGCAGCCTGCGCACACGCGCGGTCAAGGATGGCGACGACTGGTCGATCACCGGCAACAAAACCTGGATCACCCACGCCGCCCGCACCCATGTCATGACCCTGCTGGCGCGCACCGACCCCAACACCACCGACCATCGCGGCCTGTCGATGTTCCTGGCTGAAAAGACCCCCGGCACCGATGCCGAGCCCTTCCCCACCCCTGGCATGACCGGCGGCGAGATCGAGGTGCCCGGCTATCGCGGCATGAAGGAATTCGAGATCGGCTTCGACGGATTCGAAGAGAAAGCCGACAATTTGCTCGGCGGCGAGGAAGGCCAGGGCTTCAAGCAGCTGATGCAGACCTTCGAGT
>JAGQRU010000208.1 GCA_020425105.1 Paracoccaceae bacterium | reverse complement strand
GTCAGCCGGGCGCTGAACGGCTATCCCGAAGTGTCCGAAAAGACCCGCGCGCGGGTGCTGGAGGCCGCCGAGAAACATGGCTATCGCCCGGACAGCCGGGCCCGCTCTCTGGCCACCGGCCGGGCCATGGCGGTGGGGCTGGTGATTCCGGTCAGTTCGCGCCACGAGAGGGTCAATCCGATCTTTGCCGATTTCGTGGCCGGGGCGGGCGATATTCTGTCGGCGCAGGGCTATGACATCATGCTGTCGCTGGCCTCGGGCGACAACGAGGCGGAAACCTACCGCATGCTGGCGGCGCGCGGGCGTGTCGACGGGCTGATCGTTCAGGCGCCGCTGATCGGCGACGGGCGGGTTGCGATGCTGCAGAAGCTCGGGTTGCCGTTCGTGGTTCACGGGCGGTTTTCCGATGCCGGCGCGCCCTATTCCTGGATCGACATGGACAACCGCCGCGCCTTCCGCCGGGCCACGGATCACCTGCTGGATCTGGGCCATCGACGGATCGCGCTGCTGAACGGGGTGCGGGGCATGGATTTCGCTCACCGCCGCGAAGACGGCTATGTTCAGGCACTGCGCGCCCGGGGCCTGACACCGGATCCGGCGCTGATCCGCAACGCAGCCATGACCGAAACCTACGGCTACGATACGACGGACGCGCTGCTGCGCCAGGATGACCCGCCGACCGCGCTGTTGTGCTCGTCCGTGCTGGTGGCGATGGGCGCCCGCCGTGCCGCCGAGGCGCGGCGGCTGGTCCTCGGGCGGGACCTGTCGATCGTGACCCATGACGACGTGCTCGCCTATCTGCCCAATTCCGGCGAACCACCGGTCTTTACCGCCACCCGGTCGTCAGTCCGCGCGGCCGGCGAACAGGCGCTGGAGATGCTGCTGCAACTCATCTCGGATCCGTCCTGCGGCCCCCTGCAGCGGCTGCTTGAGGCAGAACTGATCCTGGGAACATCCACGGGCCCGGCGCCCGATCGAGGTTAGGAGCACCTTTCAACATGCTGACAAGAAGCGATTTCCCCGAAGGGTTTCTGTTCGGAACCGCCACATCCGCCTATCAGATCGAAGGCCACGCCCAAGGCGGCGCCGGCCCGACACATTGGGACAGCTTCGCCGCGACGCCCGGCAATGTGGTGCGCGCGGAAGACGGCGCCCGCGCCTGCGACCACTATACCCGCTATGGCGCAGATCTGGATCTGGTGGCGGCAGCGGGGTTTGACGCCTATCGCTTTTCCACCTCCTGGGCGCGGGTGCTGCCAGAGGGGCGCGGCACGCCGAATGCCGAAGGGCTGGACTTCTATGACCGGCTTGTGGACGCGATGCTCGACCGGGGGCTGAAACCCGCCGTCACGCTCTATCACTGGGAGTTGCCTCAGCCGCTCGCCGATCAGGGAGGCTGGCGCAACGGCGATCTGCCGAAATGGTTCGGGGAGTTCGCCGACGTCATCGCCCGACGGCTGGGCGACCGGTTGTGGAGCGCGGCGCCGATCAACGAACCCTGGTGCGTGGCGTGGCTGTCGCATTTCCTGGGCCAGCACGCCCCGGGCCTACGCGACATTCGCGCGGCCGCCCGGGCGATGCACCATGTCCTTCTGGCGCACGGGACGGCCATTGGCGCGATGCGATCCCACGGCATGACAAACCTGGGCGCGGTGTGCAATTTCGAAGCCGCCCTGCCCGCCGATGACAGCCCCGCCGCCCACGCCGCCGCCGCCCGGTATGATGCAATCTTCAACCGGTTCTTCCTGTCCGGACTGTTCAGGGGCACCTATCCCGATCTGGTGCTGGAAGGTCTGGCGCCGCACCTTCCCCACGGCTGGCAGGATGATTTCGCCACCATCTGCGCGCCGCTCGACTGGCTGGGCCTGAATTACTACACCTGCAAGCGCATCGGCCCTGCCGGCACCCCCTGGCCCGCGCTGGAAGAACGTCCCGGACCGCTGCCCAAAACCCAGATGGGATGGGAAATCTATCCCGAAGGACTGCATCAGTTTCTAAGTGCAACGGCGCGCGACTTCACCGGCGATCTGCCGCTTTATGTGACGGAAAACGGCATGGCCAATGACGACCGGATAACCGAAGGATCGGTGCCCGATACCGCGCGCATCGACTATCTGACCCGGCATTTGCACAGCGTCAAAGCCGCACTGGCCGACGGCGTCCCGGTCAAGGGATACTTTGTCTGGTCACTGCTGGACAATTACGAATGGGCGTTGGGCTATGAAAAGCGCTTCGGCCTGGTGTATGTCGATTTCGAAACGCTTGAACGCACGCCGAAGGCCTCATGGCATTGGATGCGTGACCTGCTTGCAACCCCAAGACCCTGACCAGATACGCGGACCTATCACTCCATGACCATTCTCGTTGCCGATATTGGCGGAACCAATACCCGCGTTGCCCTCGTCTCCGACGGAACCACCACTGCGCGCGCCGTGGCGCGGTTCCGCAACACGGAGTTCGGATCGCTTGACAGCGTGCTCCGGCACTATCTGGACCAGCAGGGAAACCCCGACTGCGCCGCCGCCTGTGTGGCGGTTGCGGGTCCGGTGCGTGACGGCGTCGGACGGATGACCAATCTGGACTGGCAGATGGACGGCACCGCGCTGTGTGCGGCCACGGGCGCCCGCGCCGGATTTGTGATCAACGATCTGGAAGCGCAGGGCCACGCGCTGGACGATGTGCCCACGCGCTGTCTGATGGGCGAAGGGGCCGCCCCACGGAAGGCCGAAACCCGTCTGGTCGTCGGGCTGGGCACCGGGTTCAATGCCGCGCCCGTACATGGCGGATCGGGCCCCGACACCCAGGTCGTACCGTCCGAATGCGGCCATATCAGCCTGCCGGTCTGGGACGCCGACAGCCTTGCCCTTGCGATGGCCCTGACCCAGGCGCATGGCTTCGCGTCGGTGGAAGAAGCCCTGTCGGGGCGGGGCTTGATGGCCGTGCACCGCCATGTGGCCGGCGCGGCGGCCCATGGCTCTACCGAAGCCTTCATCGCCGCGTTGAACGCAGACGGCGGCGCAGCGCCCGCCGACCTGAAAACCATCGGGCTGTTTTGCCGGATTCTGGGCCGGGTTCTGGGGGATCAGGCGCTGATCCACCTGCCCTTCGGTGGCATCTATCTGATCGGCGGGCTCGCGCGCGCCGTCAGTCCGTTCTTCGGCGCCAGCGGGCTTTACGACGCCTTCCGCGACAAGGGCCGATTTTCGGGCTTCATGAACGATTTCCAGCTGTTTCTGGTCGAAGACGATTATTCGGCGCTCACCGGCTGCGCCCGTTATGTGCGCCGCCAGCACGCCTGACGCGGCGCCCGCCCGTCACGGCGCGGGCTCGCCCTCAGGCGGGGGCGGGTCGAACAACTCTGACTGAGTGTCGTTTTCGGATGGCTCCGGCGGCTCCGCGCCCGGCGGCGGACGATTGTCCAGAAGGCCCGCTGCGCGCAGTTCCTTCAGCCCCGGCAGATCGCGGGCGCTTTCCAGACTGAAATGATCCAGGAAGGTTTCTGTCACCACGAAAGTCACCGGTCGCCCCGGCGTCATGCGCCGGCGGCCCAGGCGGATCCAATCCATTTCCAGCAGTTGGTCGATGGTGCCGCGGCTGACCCCGACGCCGCGGATCTCTTCGATTTCCGCCCGGGTGACCGGCTGGTGATAGGCGATGATGGCCAGCGTTTCGATCGCGGCGCGAGACAGCTTTCGCGTCTCGACCGTTTCGCGGCTCATCAGAAAAGCCAGATCCGGCGCGGTCCGGAACGCATAGGCATCGCCGATCTTCACCAGCCGCACCCCGCGCCCGTCATAGCGGCGCTGCAGGTTTTCGACCGCGGCTGCCGGGTCCGACCCATGCGGCAACCGCCCAAACAGCTCTTTCAGGCTGACGGGACTGGCCGAGGCGAAGAGCACGGCTTCGACCATCCGTTCCTGTTCGCCCAGCGGCGGGGCGGCGAAAAGGCTTGCATCCCGGTCCGAAGGACCATCGCGATCAGTCATGGGGATCCTTCCGGCGCAGACGGATGGGGGCGAAGGTTTCGCTTTGCTGGATCTCGGCCTGCCCGCGTTTGACCAGTTCAAGCGAAGCCGCGAAGGTCGCCGCCATCGCCGACCGCCGCCGCGCCGGATCGGTTTGCCAGCCATCCGGCAGATAGGCGGACAAATCGGTCCAGTCGCCGGCGAAGGCAATCAGCGGACGCAAACGCGCCAGCGCCTCTTCCATGCTCAGGATCGGGCCGCGATCCAGAACGAAGGGCCGGAATTCATCCTTGGTACGGATGCGCGCATAGGCTTGCATCAGGTCCAGAAGCGAGGCGGTGAACCGGGTGCGCCGAACACGAGCGACGGATTCCTCCTCGCCGCGCGCAAAGACGTCGCGTCCCAGCCGGTCGCGGCCCATCAGCTTGGCAGCGACATCGCGCATCGCCTCCAGCCGCTCCAGCTGAAACGCCAGATGGGCGGCCATATCTTCACCAGAGGGGCCTTCGTCCTTGGGATCGGGCGGCAAAAGCAGCCGGGATTTCAAAAAGGCAAGCCACGCGGCCATCACCAGATAATCGGCGGCCAGTTCGATCCGCAATTCCTTGGCCTGATCCACAAAGGCCAGATACTGCTCGGCCAGCGCAAGAACCGAAATCCGCCGCAGGTCGACCTTCTGGGTGCGCGACAAGGTCAGCAGCAGATCGAGTGGCCCTTCGAACCCGTCCACATCGACAATCAGCGCTTCGGCCGCCAGCCGCGCTTCCAGCGAGGTGACATTGCCGCCCCCCGGTTGCGGAAGGTCCGGGTCGGTCACGCGGCAGGCTCCAGAAGCTCCGCCAGCCGCGCCATCAATGCGTCGGGATCCGCAGCCTCCGGCGCGCGGCGCGCGGCCAGCGCGGCCGCGGCGCGGCGTTCACCGGCGGCGGTCAGGGTCCCCGACGCCGCTGCCACGTCCCGCATTTCGTCCATCTCGCCATTACAATGCAGAACCACATCGCAGCCCGCCGCCATGGCATCGGCACAACGCGCCGCAAGCGCGCCGCCAAGCGCCCCCATGCAGATGTCATCGGTCATCAGCAGTCCGTCGAAGCCGATCTCGTCACGGATCACACCGATCAGCCTGGGCGAAAGGGTCGCCGGACGGTCGGGATCCAGATCGGTGAACAGGATGTGCCCGGTCATCGCCAGCGGAAGATCGGCCAGCGGCGCAAAGGCGGCAAAGTCGCTGCGCGACAGATCCGCGTGCGGCGTTTCCACCTGCGGCAGGGCCTTGTGGCTGTCCAGCGTCGCGCGGCCATGGCCCGGCAGATGCTTGATCACCGGCAGCACTCCGCCCGCGAGGAAGCCTTCCGCCATGGCCCGGGCGTTGCGCGCGACCTCTGCCGCGTCAGTTCCAACACAGCGGTTGCGCAGGAACGGATGGGTCGCGGCCCCGGCGATATCGGCCAGGGGCGCGCAATTCACGTCCACCCCCACCGCGCGCAATTCTGCGGCAATCACCCGCGCGCGCAGGGACAGGCTTTCCATTGCCGCCGCCCCGGCGCACGCCACCTGATCCAGCGGCGGCATCCATTGGCGCCAATGGGGCGGACCCATGCGCTGCACCCGCCCGCCCTCCTGATCGATCAGAACCGGCGCATTCCACCCGACCGCCGCGCGCAGGGCATCGGTCAGCGCGCGCACCTGATCGGGCGTGTCGATATTCCGGGCAAACAGGATGAAGCCCCAGGGATCGGCGTCCCGGAAAAACGCGGCCTCTTGCGCTGTCAGAACCGGGCCGGAGCATCCGAATATGGTGGCACCATGCGGCATGGGGGTCTCCGCTCTTTTCCGCCGGGCAGGATCACCGCTTCGGCACGTCGATGCAAGACCCGACCTGCAGGCAGCGCCGGGTCCGACGGCGACTACATCCGCACCGGGATGCAGTCGGCCTGTTCAGCGATCAGCGCCGCACACAGATTGCGCGCCTCTGCCAGATCTTCAAAGCCATAGGCCCGCAGCCGATAGCGCTGCTGGCCGCCCGACTGGACCGGCGCGATAACCCGCGCCTTGCTGTCCAGAAAGTCGGAAAACTGCATGCCCAGACGAGCCCAGGCGGCTTCGGCTTCGTCGGGGCTCGCATAGTCGCCCAGTTGCACCAGCCGCGCCCCGTCGGGAATGTCGGACGGCTCGACGATCAGCGGCTCATGCACGGGCACCATGAAGGTGGCCGGCGACAGGGTTGCGCGCGTCACCACATCCCGGTCAGGCCGCTGCACAGGGCGCGGCCCGGCGGGCAGATGCGCCCCGCGCGCGCCGCCCAGCCCCACGGGTGCAGCGCGGCCGCTCTCGGCGTCGAGCCCCAGAACCTCGCTCAGCGCGCCCTCGACGGCGTCACGCATACTGGCCAGCGGATCGACAGGCATGCCCGGGGCCTGATCCTCTTCGGTCGGGCCGACCTCTTCGGGCGCCAGAACCACACGCTCCGCCAGCGGCAGATCGTGTTCGTCAGACGCGAGGTTGTTGACCGCATAGCCCTGATGCGCGGCCTCAAAACCGCCCGGCTCGTCCGGTGCCGTCCGCGACGGGCCGACCATCGCGCGCACCACCGGCGTCGCATGCGCATCGCGCGTCGCCAGATCATAGACCCAATAGCCCAGCCCGCCCATCAGCGCGACCGACGTCAGCGCCCCAAGCCAGCCCATCATCGCGGATGCACCGCCAGCGGTCATGAAACCGCCTGCTGGCACAGCGCCGCTGCTTTCCGAATACGCCATCATATGCCCCAATCTTTCGCGCCGGACACGAAGGTCCGGTCGACTGCCTGCTCGAACCGCTGGGGCGGCTGTTGGTTCAGCGCATCTCGTCCAGCGGCGTCACGCCAAGAATACCAAGACCGGTCGAAATCACAACGGCAACCGCCCGGGGCAGCACGATTTTTGCACCGGTCAATACCGGATCTCCCTCCTGCAGGAAGCGCAATGCCGGCTCATCGTTGCCCCGGTTCCACAAGGCGTGGAAATCGCTGGCAAGATCGTAAAGGTAAAACGCCACGCGATGCGGCTCGCTTCCCGCCGCGGCGATTTCGACCAGACGCGGCCATTCGGCCAGCTTGCGGATGACCGAAAGCTCGGACGGATGGGTCACATGGGCCAGATCCTGCCCCGACAGCGCCGCATCCGACGTATCGACGCCCATCTCCGCCGCCTTGCGCAGCACCGAACAGACCCGGGCGTGGGCATATTGCACGTAAAAGACCGGGTTGTCCTTGGA
>JAGQRU010000207.1 GCA_020425105.1 Paracoccaceae bacterium | reverse complement strand
CACCCGGTAGGGCAGGCCGATGGTCAGGAATCGGTCCTCGAAGGCGCGCATCTGGTGGCTGGCCCGGACCAGAATCGCGCATTCGTCCAACCTGTACGGCCGCCCGCCGCGTGTGCCCTTGCGCATCGCTTCCAGTTCTTCGCCGATCCAGCGGGCTTCCTCTTCGCCGTCCCAGTGGCCGATCAGGCGCACCCGGTCGCCGCCATCGCGATCCGTCCACAGCGTTTTTCCCAACCGGCCGCGATTGGCGGCAATCACGCCGGAGGCCGCGCCCAGAATATGTGCGGTGGAGCGATAGTTCTGCTCCAGCCGGACCACCGTGGCGCCAGGGAAATCCTTTTCAAACCGCAGGATGTTGCCCACCTCGGCGCCGCGCCAGCCATAGATCGATTGATCGTCATCGCCCACGCAGCAGATATTCCGATGTCCCGCCGCCAGCAGGCGCAACCACAGATACTGGGCGATGTTGGTGTCCTGATATTCATCGACCAGGATATAGCGAAACCAGCGCTGATACTGGGTCAGCACATCTTCATGGGTCTGGAAAATCGTCACCATGTGCAGCAGCAGATCGCCGAAATCCACCGCGTTCAGGTCGGACAGGCGCTGCTGATAATCGGCATAAAGCGCGACGCCCATATTGTTGAACCCGCTGCCTTCGGCGGCGGGCACGTGTTCCGGCGTCCAGGCGCGGTTCTTCCAGTGATCGATCAGCCCGGCCAGTTGCCGCGCCGGCCAGCGCTTTTCGTCGATATTACGGGCCAGGATCACCTGCTTCAGCAGGCGGATCTGATCGTCGGTGTCCAGAATGGTGAAATTGGGCTTCAGCCCCGCCAGTTCCGCATGACGGCGCAGCAGTTTCACGTTGATGGCGTGGAAAGTGCCCAGCCACGGCACGCCATCCACTTCCATCCCCATCAGCTTGCCAACCCGCTCTTTCATCTCGCGGGCGGCCTTGTTGGTGAAGGTCACGGCCAGAACCTCGTTCGGGCGCGCGGTGCCGGTTTGTAACAGATGCGCGATGCGCGCTGTCAGGGCGCGGGTCTTGCCTGTCCCCGCCCCGGCCAGCATCAATACCGGGCCGTCCAGCGTTTCGACCGCCATCCGCTGGGCCGGGTTCAGGCCATCCAGATAGGGTGCCGGGCGCGCCGCCATGGCGCGCGCCGACAAAGGCAGGGGCGCATCCGCAAACGCGCCATCATCATCATATCCGCTCATGGCCGCAGCATAAGCGCAGTCCGGTCTGGCGCAAGGGCTTGTTCGCCCTATGTTCCCACCAAATCGACACTGACCGCGCCGCCGGGGCAGCCGGACGCCTGGTGATCAGCCGACCGAACGCAGCTTGTCGAACAGGGCCACGCCCTTGACGCCGAACTTTTCAGCAGCGGCAGCAATCGCGGCGCGGGTCTTCTTGCCCATCAGCCCGTCGACCGGGCCCGGATTGAACCCTGCGGCCAACAGCAAACGCTGCTGCTCGATCACCGGCGGCTCCTTCGCGGCGCCGCCCAGCGCTGCCGCCGCGCGCGCCGTGCGCATTTCGCGATCCGGCAATCCATGGGTGCCGCCATTGATCACCAGCGTGACCATCCGGTGATCCCCGTCATCGGCCCATTCCAGCGCGGTGCGGCCGCTGCGCCGGCGTGAGGCCATATAATGCACCGCCACCAGCCATGCGGTGCCAGGATCAGCCGCAAGATCCGGGTCTTTCACCAGATCCAGCCCGATGGCGCGGCCAAACGAGTCGTAACTCGCCTTCCCGGTCAGTTGCAGATAACCGCGCCCGCGATACCGGTATCCATCGCCCGAGCTTTCGGGACCATTGCCCATCCGATCCCCGTATGCCCGATTGGCAATCCGTTCCGGTTGCCGGTGATAGTCCTGCGCAATCGCGGCGGTCGGGAAATATTTGCGAAATACCCGCTGCAGCGATGAAGCCGAATAGTTCAGGTTTTCAAAGCGATGCAGATAGCCCCCGCTTTCATGCGCGCATTGGCCGAAAATCGCAGCCAGCCGCGCCGGGTTATTCGCCCCCAGCGCTTCAAGTTTTTTGGCATTCGCGGTCCAGGCCTGGATTGCCGCATCCGCGGCAGATGTCGAGCCGGCCACCGCGGCAATCGCAGCTTCGATTGACATGACTTTCCTCCCCCGTTTGTATCTTATTAACCTTAACAAAGCGCGACTCTCTGCCAAGGGATGAATCCCTGCCCCCTCTGCCCATCAGACAAATTGTTGACGCAACGGCGGCGCGCTGCATTGCGCCCGCAGCATGTTACCGCTAAACCAACCGTATTTTCCGGCGTGTACAAGGAAACCAGCCCATGCCCTCGTTCAAAAAACTTCTGATCGCCAATCGCGGCGAAATCGCGATCCGCGTGCTGCGTGCGGCGAATGAAATGGGCAAGAAGACGGTCGCGATCTATGCGGAAGAGGACAAGCTGAGCCTACACCGCTTCAAGGCGGATGAAGCGTATAAGATCGGCGAAGGCATGGGCCCGGTCGCGGCCTATCTGAGCATCGCCGAAATCATTCGCGTCGCCAAGGCAAGCGGGGCGGACGCAATCCATCCCGGGTATGGCTTGCTGTCGGAAAACCCCGATTTCGTCGAAGCCTGCGCGGCAAACGGCATCGCATTCATCGGCCCCAAGGCGGAAACCATGCGCGCCCTGGGCGACAAGGCCAGCGCCCGCCGCGTGGCGATTGATGCGGGCGTGCCGGTGATCCCCGCAACCGACGTCCTGGGCAACGACATGGATCTGATCCGGGCGCAGGCGGCCGAAGTCGGATACCCGCTGATGCTGAAAGCCTCCTGGGGCGGCGGCGGACGCGGCATGCGCCCCATCACCCGCGAAGAGGATCTGGAAGAACTGGTCCTGGCCGGCCGCCGGGAAGCCGAAGCGGCCTTCGGCAACGGCGAAGGGTATCTGGAAAAGATGATCACCCGCGCCCGCCACGTGGAAGTGCAGATCCTGGGCGACCATTATGGCGAGATCTATCACCTTTACGAACGCGATTGTTCGGTTCAGCGGCGCAACCAGAAAGTCGTGGAACGCGCGCCTGCCCCTTATCTGACCGACGCTCAGCGGACGGAAATCTGCGAACTGGGCCGCAAGATCTGTGCCCATGTGAATTACCAATGCGCGGGCACTGTCGAATTCCTCATGGATATGGACACCGGCCAGTTCTATTTCATCGAGGTGAACCCCCGCGTTCAGGTCGAACACACGGTGACCGAAGAAGTCACCGGCATCGACATTGTCCGCGCCCAGATCCTGATCACCGAAGGCAAGACGCTGGCCGAGGCCACCGGCATTCCCAGCCAGGACCAGGTCACATTGTCGGGCCACGCGCTGCAATGCCGGGTGACGACCGAAGATCCGCAGAACAATTTCATCCCCGATTACGGACGCATCCAGACCTATCGCAGCGCCACCGGCATGGGCATTCGTCTGGATGGCGGCACCGCCTATTCCGGTGCCGTGATCACCCGGTATTACGACAGCCTGCTGACCAAGGTCACCGCCTGGGCCCCCACCCCAGACGCGGCCATCGCCCGCATGGACCGGGCGCTGCGTGAATTCCGCATCCGCGGGGTCAGCACCAACATCGCTTTCGTCGAAAACCTGCTGAAACACCCCACCTTCCTGAACAACAGCTACACGACGAAATTCATCGACGAAACGCCGGCGCTGTTCGATTTCAAGGCGCGGCAGGACCGGGCGACCAAGATCCTGACCT
>JAGQRU010000206.1 GCA_020425105.1 Paracoccaceae bacterium | reverse complement strand
CGCGCTGCACGTCGCCGCGCGCGTCGGGCAGGGTTTTGCCGTGCTCCCGGCTGATCGATTCAGCCAGTTTATCCATGTTTTCAAGGATCAATGCGCCGAACTTCATAATGACGCGGGCGCGGCGCTGCGGGTTGGTTGCGCCCCATGCCTTCTGCGCCTCGGCCGCTTTGGCGATGGCATCGTCAATCTCTGCGGCGGTCGCCAGCGACACCTGCGCCTGTACCTCACCCGTGGCGGGGTTGAAGACGTCCGATGCGCGGCCCGACGTACCTGCCACCAATTGGCCGTTAATATAATGTCCGATGGTTTGCATGCTTTCCTCCTTGGTCTGCTGGGACCATAGCATTGCACAAACGCGGCAGATATAAGACGTTTGACAAGTCTATTTTGCAAAATTGCAAGGATGCGCTGGATGCTTCCCGACGATCTGATGGTTTTTCTGATGGTGGCCCGGCGCGGAAGCATCACCGCCGCAGCCCAGCATCTGGCCAAGGATGCCGCGACGGTTGGCCGCCGCATCGCACGGCTGGAGGAAAGCCTGGGAGAGATGCTGTTTGCGAAATCGCCGAAGGGATATCATCTGACCGAAGCCGGGCAGGGATTGCTGCCGAAGGCCGAAGCCATGGAAGAGCTGCTGTCGGATATCCAGTCGGGCTTCAGCAGCAGCGGCCATCAGGTGGATGGCAAGGTCCGTATCGGCGCGCCCGACGGGTGTGCGACCTTTCTGTTGCCGCAGGTTTGTGCGGCCTTGTCCAAGGCCAACCCGCATCTGGTGATCGAGGTCGTTGCGACCGCGCGGGAGGTTGATCTTCTTGGGCGGGAGGTCGATCTGTCGGTCACCTTGACCCCGGCGCGGGCGAAAGGGCTGGTGTCGCATCATCTCGCCGATTACGAGCTGCATTTCGCCATGGCCCGCAGCCTGGCAGACCGCGCCGACGCTGTCGATCCGCTGCAATCCCTGCCGGTGATTTCCTATATCCCCGAGTTCCTGATCGACCCGGCGCTCGACATTCCGGCGGATCTGGGCCTTGCACCACCCGTCTTGAGGTCGAATTCGGTTCTGGTGCAGTGGCAATGGCTGCGTCAAGGCGCGGGCATCGGGCTCGTGCACGATTTCACGCTCGCGCAGGACCCGGATTTGATGCGCATATTGCCACAGATCGCCATCCGGCGAAGCTATTTCCTGACCTCTCGCCGGGCCGACAATCGCTTTGACCGGATGCGCACAATGCGCGAGCTGCTGATCGGCGGCATTGCGAAGGAAATCGCGCGTTGTCGTTAGGGTAAAGACCGGCGGGGCCGTGCGTTTATGGCTCTTGACAGTCCCCGCCTCACCTTGTGACGCTGGAATAACTAATCGAGATGTCGCGGCAGGTCCGCGACTTAGGGAGTCTACGACATGCGTGTGCATCAAATTTTGAAATCAAAGTCCGACAACAGCGTCGTGACCATCCGCCCCGGCACTACGGTGGAAGATGCCGCGAAACTTCTGTCATCCCGCCGGATCGGGGCGGTGATCGTGTCAAAATCGGGCAAGACCGCCGATGGGATCCTGTCAGAGCGCGATATCGTGCGCGAACTGGGCAAGCGCGGGGCAGCCTGTCTGGCAGACGATGTCACAACCATCATGACCGCCAACCCGATCGGATGTTCGATGGAGGAAGATAGCGAAGACCTGTTTCGCAAGATGACCGAAGGCCGGTTCCGTCACTTGCCGGTTGTGGAGAACGGCGAAATGGTCGGGCTGATCTCTATCGGTGACGTGGTCAAGGCGCTTCTTTCGACCCTGTCGATGGAAAAGGACGCCCTGCAAGGGATGATCATGGGGCATTGATCCGGGCATCGCTTCGGGGCAGCACCCCCTTGCAATTCGTCACGCAGTCATGTTGCGTGGCCGGCAAAATTTGTGACGGCTCAGGAAAAACAACATGCGCATAGGGCTTTACCCCGGCACTTTCGACCCGCTTACCCTTGGGCATGCGGATATCATCCGCCGTTCCTGTTCGTTGGTCGATCGCCTGGTGGTCGGTGTCGCGATCAATCGGGACAAGGGGCCGTTGTTCTCGCTGGAAGAACGGGTGGCGATGGTGGAACGTGAAGCCGCACGTCTCAGCAAGACGACGGATTGCGAAATCATCGCCCATCCGTTTGAAAACCTGTTGATCAACTGCGCCCGGGATGTGGGCGCATCGGTGATCATCCGCGGCCTTCGTGCGGTATCGGATTTCGAATATGAATTTCAGATGGTGGGTATGAACCGGTCGCTCAGCGACACGATCGAAACCGTTTTCCTGATGGCGGAGGCGCAGCACCAGGCTATTGCCTCTCGCCTTGTCAAGGAAATCTGCCGGTTACAGGGCGACGTTTCGAAATTTGTCTGTCCCGAAATCGCCGAGGCTCTGGAGCAGAAGTTCCGCGGTTGAGCCTCCTGAAGCATCGGTCAGGCGCCGTAGACGGCCTTGTGCGCAAGCGCAGGCAAGTCTTCGGGCGTCAGGTCGAGATCGTTCATCACCGCGCGATCCATACGGCGCAGTTCAGACAGGGTGCGTTCATAATGGGCACGGCGTGAGAGGCGGGCTTTGAGCGTGCGCAGAAGAGCGGGCATTGTGGTTCTCCTTCGGGAATGATGTTCTCCCTGCGCTCTAGATGGCGCTAACGTTAGCGCCGGACAATCGCCGTTTTGGAATTGCCGCAATGCAGCAATTGCAACCCGGCGGACCAAAAAAAGGGCGGCTCCGAAGAGCCGCCCAAGATCTGCGGGACAAATGCAGACCAGGTTATATGAGCAAACCCATGGCGTGAGCCGTGTCGGCCATGCGATTTGAAAAGCCCCATTCGTTATCATACCAGCTGAGAATGCGGACCATATTCCCGTCCATCACCTTCGTCTGATCGGTGTGGAAGACCGAAGACCGCGGGTCATGGTTGAAATCCATGCTGACATTCTTGGCGTCGGTATATCCCAGAATGCCGTTCAGGGGCCCGTCGGCGGCGGCGCGGATCGCTGCGTTGATCTCATCCGCAGTGGTGTCGCGTTTCGCTTCGAAGACAAGATCCACGACCGACACGTTCGGGGTCGGCACGCGGATGGCGACGCCGTCAAGCTTGCCGTTCAGCTCGGGCAGGACCAGCCCCACGGCGCGCGCAGCACCGGTGGAGGTCGGGATCATGCTCATCGCTGCGGCGCGGCCGCGATACAGATCCTTGTGCAGCGTGTCGAGCGTGGGCTGATCGCCGGTATAGGAATGGATCGTGGTCATGAACCCGCGCGTGATGCCGATGGCGTCATTCAGGGTCTTGGCAACCGGAGAGAGGCAGTTCGTGGTGCAGGAGGCGTTCGACACGACCAGATCGCCGGGGGTCAGCGTTCCATGGTTCACGCCGAAAACGATGGTCTTGTCCGCGCCACTGGCCGGGGCCGAAACCAGCACTCGTTTCGACCCGTTTTCCAGGTGCAGCGCTGCCTTGTCGCGGTCGGTGAAAATGCCGGTGCATTCCAGCGCCACGTCGATCCCGTCCCAGGGAAGCTCGCGCGGATCACGAATTGCGGTAACCTCAATCGGGCCGCGCCCCATGTCGATGCTGTTGCCCGCCACTGTGACCTGCCCGGGGAAGCGGCCATGTACGCTGTCAAAGCGCAGCAGGTGTGCGTTGGTTTCGACCGGTCCCAGATCGTTGATGGCTACGACCTCGACGTCGGTGCGGCCACTTTCTGCGATAGCGCGCAGCACGTTGCGCCCGATGCGTCCGAAGCCGTTGATCGCTAGTTTTACTGTCACGGGATCCTCCACAGCCGCACTTGTCCGGGTGCGGGCTCGCTAGCGCTAACCTTATGCTAGCGCTAACTGTCCTAAATGGCGGCTCCCGTCAAGAGAAGAACGCGCTGCGGCCGGAAATTCGTTGGCCGGAAACGCAAAACGGGCCGGCGATTGCCGACCCGTTCCAGTTCGCAAAATTCGTGGGATCAGTCGATCAGGCGACCCATGGCCGACGCGACATCGGCCATGCGCACCGAGAAGCCCCATTCGTTGTCGTACCATGCCAGCACACGCACCGTGCGTCCGCCGATAACCTTGGTCTGGTCCGGTGCGAAGATCGACGATTGCGGGGTGTGGTTGAAGTCGATGGAGACTTTCGGTTCAGGATCATAGCCCAGAACCGCGCCCATGTGACCGGCGGCGGCTTCGCGGACAACCTCGTTCACGTCCTCGACGGTCACGTCCTTCGACGCCTCAAACGTCAGGTCCACGGCCGACACGTTCGGGGTCGGGACCCGCAGGGCGGTGCCGTCCAGCTTGCCTTCCAGTTCCGGCAGAACCTCTTTCAACGCCTTGGCGGCACCGGTGGAGGTGGGGAT
>JAGQRU010000205.1 GCA_020425105.1 Paracoccaceae bacterium | reverse complement strand
CAGCGCCCCGAGCGCTTCCAGGTCGGTGACAAGGTCGATGTGCGCGTGACCAATGTCGATCCGAAGACCCGCCGTCTGGGTCTGTCGATCAAGGCGCGCGAAATCGCGGAAGAGAAGGAAGCCGTCGAACAGTATGGCAGCTCGGACAGCGGTGCATCGCTGGGCGACATCCTTGGGGCGGCGCTGAAAGGCGACTGATCCGTCACAAGACGCTGATTTCAGGGCGCATCCGGGACACCGGGTGCGCCTTTTTTGTGCGAATCGTTTCGCAGGACGGAAGCGGGCGCGGCGGGAAATGTGGTTTCGGGCGGTGCATATGTAGGTATGCCGGTACAAACCCTTACGCAAACTACGGAAAAGGTAGGACTTGCCACGGAATACGCTTCTCAAACGGGGCCGCGCTTATGTAAGGTGCCTGCAAGCCTCTGGAAACAAGAGGAAGGTCATCAAGGGATGCTGACATGATCCGTTCGGAACTGATCCAGAAGCTTGCGGATGAAAATCCGCATCTGTACCAGCGCGATGTCGAACGCATCGTGAATACGATATTCGAAGAGATCGTTGAGGCCATGGCGCGCGGGGACCGGGTGGAACTGCGCGGATTTGGAGCCTTTTCCGTCAAGCAGCGAGACGCAAGAGTGGGCCGCAACCCCCGCACCGGCGAGTCCGTCGAAGTGGAGGAAAAGCATGTGCCGTTCTTCAAGACGGGCAAGCTGCTGCGCGACCGACTGAACGGAAAATAACGGAGGCCCCATGCGGATCATCAAGTTTTTGCTTCTGGCGCTGATTGCGATTGTGCTGGTGATCATTGATTTTGCCAATCGCCAGCCGGTGACGCTGACGCTGTTGCCCGAAGATCTGGTGCCGTTCCTGAAATTCAACTACTCGATCACGCTGCCGCTTTACGCGGTGGTGCTGGGCGGTATCGCGGTTGGCCTGCTCCTGGGCTTTGTGTGGGAATGGGTCCGCGAGCACAAGCACCGGTCCGAAGCCGTCGCGCAGCGGCGCGAAAAGGCGCTGTTGGCCAAGGAAGTGCAGAAGATGAAGTCCGACCGCAACGAAGGGAAGGACGAAATCATCGCGCTGCTGGAAGACGGCAAGGCCGTCTGAGCCCCATGCCATCGGACACTCGGGTCAAGATCTGCGGACTGACCCGGCCCGAAGATGTGACCGCAGCGGTGTCTGCGGGCGCATCCTATGTGGGGTTCGTCTTCTTTCCGAAATCACCCCGGAACCTGGATCCCGCGGCGGCGCGGGCCTTGGCGCTGGACGTGCCTCCGGGCGTGGCGAAGGTCGCGCTGACGGTCAACGCCGACGACGCGCTGCTGGACGATATTCTGGCTCAGGTGCCGGTGGACATCCTGCAGCTGCATGGGGCCGAACCGCCGGACCGGGTCGCCGATCTGCGCCAGCGCTATGGCCTGCCGGTGATGAAGGCGGTGGGCGTGGCCGGGCCAGAGGATCTGCCCGCGCTCGACCTTTATGGGAAGGTCGCGGACATGCTGCTGGTCGATGCCAAGCCGCCCAAGGGGGCCGCTCTGCCCGGCGGGAACGGACTAGCCTTCGACTGGCGGCTGATCGCGGGGCGCCGCTGGCCGGTGCCCTGGATGCTGGCCGGGGGGCTGACCGCGGACAATGTGCGCGAGGCGGTCCGTCTGACCGGCGCGCCCATGGTCGACGTGTCCTCAGGCGTGGAAAGCGCGCCGGGCCGCAAGGATCCCGAACTGATCGCGCGCTTCGTCGCGGCAGCGCGGGCGTGACATGGCTGCTTCGCCGGGCCTCTGCGCCGGCTGCAAATCGCGATGCGACTGTCGAACGCCTGTGAGCCGTCACCGCGTATGATGGGCTTCTGCGTGCGCGCGCCTTGGCGCATAATTGGCCCCTTTTGTGCGCAAGCTGGCCCTTAGCTGGATTATCGTCCATGGCCATGTCCGATGGGGCGGTCCTGTCCTTGCCAGGATCACGCTGCGCCATGAGTTCTTTGGCGATTTGGTCCCGGCGATCCGGCTTGTGCGCGTGTCTTCTGTGAGCGGGGCGTCTGTCCTGCTGAACAGGCTGCAGGACGGGTGTCAACAGTGGCCGCGCCTCTGCAGCCGACGCCGGGTGCCTTGGATCCACGGGGCGCGCTGCAGGCGGAGATCTTCGTATCGCTGCCCTGAGGACCGCCCGAAGGGACGTAGTCCTGCTTTACCGCCCCGCCGGTGGTCTATACACAGGCGCAGATACGCACAGGAGCCAGCCATGCCCGACGATCTGATCAACAGCTTCATGACCGGTCCCAATGAAAAGGGGCGTTTCGGAGATTTCGGCGGGCGGTTCGTTTCGGAAACCCTGATGCCTCTGATCCTGGAGCTTGAGGCGCAATACGAACACGCCAAGACCGATCAAAGTTTCTGGGACGAGATGAACGATCTGTGGACGCATTATGTCGGCCGTCCGAGCCCGCTGTATTTCGCGCCGCGCCTGACCGACCATTGCGGTGGGGCGAAGATCTATCTGAAGCGCGACGAGCTGAACCACACGGGCGCGCACAAGATCAACAA
>JAGQRU010000204.1 GCA_020425105.1 Paracoccaceae bacterium | reverse complement strand
CTGCCCTGGCGCAGCGTGCGCGAAAACGTCGGGCTGGGGCTGGAGTTGTCCGGCATGGCGCCCGCGGCGCGGCGGGACAAGATCGACCAGCAATTGCAGCTTGTGGGTCTGTCCGATTGGGCGGACCGCAAGGTGGGCGATCTGTCCGGGGGCATGCAGCAGCGCGTGGGGCTGGCCCGCGCCTTTGCCACGGATGCACCGATCCTGCTGATGGACGAACCGTTTTCGGCGCTCGACCCGCTGATCCGCACCCGGCTTCAGGATGAATTGCTGGAATTGCAGCGCGCACTGCGCCGGACGATCATTTTTGTCAGCCATGATCTGGATGAGGCGTTCAAGCTGGGCGACCGGATCGCGATTATGGAAGGCGGCCGGATCGTGCAATGCGGCACCCCGCGAGAGATCTTTTCCGCCCCCGCATCTGACTATGTGGCCGATTTCGTTGCCAATATGAACCCGCTGGGCGTTTTGACCGCGCGGGACGTGATGGGCGCCCCCCGCCCTAATATCGCGGGAACAATCGACCCCGAAACCCCGGTGACCGAGGTCATCGACCAATTGCACGGCGCGGCGGTGGCGGTGGCCGAAAACGGCACGGTGATTGGCGCGGTCACCGCACAATCGGTGATCGACCGGCTGCGCGGTTAGAGGTTCCGGCATTCCCGCAGCAGGCAAGCGAGAGGGCAGATTAGGCGTCGGGCAAACCCAGCCGCGCCCGCAGCCCGTCCATGCCCGCGCGCATTTCGTCTGGCGCGCCAATGGCCAGCATCCGGCGGCGCATGGTTTCGTTCAGCCCGCCTTCGGTGGACAGCGCATCCAGTTGCGCCGCGAAATACTGCCCCGACCCGTCCGGCGACAGATACCCTTTGAAAAGCGCCCCCACATAAGCCTCCGCCGCCACCCGGTTGCCGGTCAGCCCGGCCAGCCAGCCCGCCGCCGTGGCCATCAGTTCCATGATCGGCGCGCACAGACCCGCCACCCCGAAATGCGCGTTCACCGCCATTTCGCTTTCGACCGGCAGCACCAGGTTGCGATCTCCGAACAGCCCCCGCAGGGCCGCGCTGTCGGGATAGACCGGCAGCGGACAGCCCCCCTGCGGGATGAAGGGCAGCGGGATGGTCACGGCAATATCGCGTGCCGGGGCGCAAAGCGCCGCCAGATCGTCCAGCGGCATGTCCACCATGACCGAAATCACCGCGTGACCCGTCCGCCACGGCAGATCGCCCAGCACCTGCCGCCCCACCTTGGCCAGCAGGCACAGCACCACGATATCGCTTTCCGCCACCACTTCGGCATTCGGGCGCACGGTGACCTCGGACATCTCCGCTGCCAGCTCCGCGGCAATCGCGGCATTGCGTTCGCTCACCGAAATCTCGTGTCCCTGCCCCGCCAAAGCCCGCACCATCGACGCCGCGATCTCTCCGGTTCCGACAAATCCGACCTTGGCCATGGCGCGCGCTCCCCTTTTCCTTTCGCTCAGAAGGCGGCAAAGCTGGGGCATTGGCAAGATGGGAGGCCCCGATGATCACACTCGCCCAAAGCGCGGCCCGGCTGGGCACCGAAAGCGCGTTCGAGGTTCTGGCCCGCGCCAACGCGTTGGCAGCCCAAGGGCGCGACATCATCAATCTGGGCATCGGCCAGCCGGATTTCCGCACCCCCGATCACATTGTCGAGGCGGGCATCAAGGCGCTGCGCGACGGCCATCACGGCTATACCCCCGCCAACGGCCTGCCCGCCCTGCGCGAAGCCGTCGCCGCCGATCTGCATCGCCGCCACGGGGCCGACGTCGACCCCGATTGCGTGGTGATCGTGCCGGGGGGCAAGCCCACCATGTTCTTTGCCGTGCTGCTGCTGGGCGAACCGGGGGTCGAAATCCTGTATCCCAATCCCGGCTTTCCCATCTATGAAAGCGTGATCCGCTATTCCGGCGCGACGGCGGTTCCCTACGCGCTGGAGGAATCCCAGGGCTTCGCCTTTTCCGCCGATGCGGTACTGGGCCAGATCACCCCCGCCACCCGGATGCTGATCATCAACTCCCCCGCCAACCCGACCGGCGGCGTTACTCCGAAGGCCGAGATCGACAGGCTGGTCGCGGGGCTCGCCGACTGGCCCGACGTGGTCCTGATGTCGGATGAGATCTATTCCCAGATGCTCTATGGCGGGCGCACCCATGTCAGCCTTCTGGATTATCCCGACATCCGCGACCGGCTGATCCTGCTCGATGGCTGGTCCAAGACCTA
>JAGQRU010000203.1 GCA_020425105.1 Paracoccaceae bacterium | reverse complement strand
GCGCAGGAAAACGTCGCCCTGCAGGTCGCCGAACAGATGGCCGACTATCTGCTGACCGGCGCGGTCCAGAACTCGCTCAACATGCCGTCGGTCACCGCCGAAGAAGCCGCCGTGATGGGCCCGTGGGTCAAGCTGGCCGAAAATCTGGGCAGCTTTGTCGGCCAGATTTCGGACGATCCGGTGAAATCCATCAACATCCTGTATGATGGCCGCGTCGCGGACATGAACCTGGACGCGCTGAACTGCGCCACGCTGGCAGGCTTCATGAAAGCCACCAACCCGGATGTGAACATGGTGTCCGCCCCGGTGATCGCGGAAGAACGCGGCATGCAGATCTCGCGCACGACGCAGAAGAAAAGCGGTGTGTTCGATGCCTATATCAAGCTGACGGTCGAAACCGAAACCAAGACCCGGACCATCGCCGGCACCGTCTTCAGCGACGGCAAACCGCGGTTCATCCAGATCAAGGGCATCAATATCGACGCCGAGGTGGGCGAGCACATGCTCTATACCACCAACAAGGACGTGGCGGGCATCATCGGGACGCTGGGCGCGACGCTGGGGTCCAATAATGTGAACATCGCGAACTTCACGCTGGGCCGCAAAGAGGCCGGCGGCGACGCCATCGCACTTCTGTATCTGGACGAACATCCCAATCAGGTCGCGCTGGACAAACTGCGCGAAACCGGAAAGTTCGACCAGATCCGCCCGCTGCACTTCACGGCGGCCTGACAATTCCGGCAGCCGGGCCTTTGCACCCGGCTGCCATTTCGGACCCCGGCATGCCTGCGGCATCTCGCGGCTTGAGCCTACCGGGCGTTCATGCTCGTTGGGGCCATGGATGATACCGCCTTTCAAGACTCACGCGACACCTGGGCGCCGGCACAGCCCCCTCGGGTCGCAAACGGGTATGTTGGGCTCCATTCGTCGTTGCGGCTGACACTCTACCGGATTCGGTCGGACAGATGGCAAGGGCCCGCCCTTCGCATCGCCGTCCTTGCGGATCCGCATGTCTGCATCCCTTGGGTGCGTCCGTCGCAGATCGAACAGATTGTCCACCAGACCAACGATCTGGATGCCGATATCATCCTACTGCCCGGCGACTTCCTGCCGGATGGGAACATGATTTGCCGACACTTGCACGCTGACGAGGTCATCCCCCTCTTCAAACCTCTGAAGGCCCCGCTGGGCGTGCATGCGATTCTGGGAAATCATGATCGGGGCGAATGCCGCCTCAACTGGGAGACAGGCGGACGTCAGAACTCCGTCATCAACGCCTTTGCCGCAAATTCCATGAACCTGATGTTGAACGGATCGCTCCGTCTCGACCATCACGGCTATCCGTTCTGGCTGGTCGCCATGGATACCCAACGCGGCAACGGCAAGCGCATGCCGGGCCTGCACGATCCCGAACGGGCTTTTGCAGACGTCCCGGACGGCGCCCCTGCGATTCTGCTGGCACATGAACCGGATTACTTCGCCGAAGGCGACAGCCGGGCCATCCTGCAGATCAGCGGGCATACCCATGGCGGCCAGTTTGTGCTGTTCGGCCGGCGTCCGATGACGCCTTCGAAATACGGCGACCGTTATGCCATCGGCCATATTTCCGATGGACCTCGGCACCTGATCGTGTCAGCCGGGCTGGGCTATTCCGGTCTGCCATTCCGTTTCGGGGTGCCACCCGAGATCACACTTATCGAACTTCACTCTTCCATGGACAATAGGGGGGAACCACATGTCCGAGATCGTAATTCTTGACGGCGCACGCACCGCAATCGGCACGTTCGGCGGCAGCCTTGCCAACACACCGGCAACGACGCTGGGCGCCACTGCCGCCAAGGCCGCGCTGGAACGCTCCGGCGTCGCACCGGAAAAAATTGGCCACGTGGCAATTGGCCATGTGATCAATGCCGAACCGCGCGACATGTATGTCAGCCGCGTCACGGCGATGGAAGCCGGCATTCCGCAGGAAGCCCCGGCCATGAACGTCAACCGCCTGTGCGGTTCCGGGATGCAGGCCACCATTTCCGTCATCCAGTCGCTGATGCTGGGCGATGCAGAATTCGGCCTGGCCGGCGGCGTGGAAAACATGAGCCGCGGACCGTATGTCGTTCCGTCCATCCGCTGGGGCCAGAAAATGGGCGACACCAATGCCGTAGACATGATGGTCGGTACGCTCACCTGCCCGTTCGGCACCGGCCATATG
>JAGQRU010000202.1 GCA_020425105.1 Paracoccaceae bacterium | reverse complement strand
CTGCGCCGCTGCTTCTTCCACTATATCCGCTTCCCGGACATGGAAACGATGCAGCGGATCGTCGAAGTGCACTTCCCCGGCATCAAATCCGCCCTGCTGACCGCCGCGCTGGAACAGTTCTATGAAATCCGCGAAACCGGCGGGCTGAAGAAGAAGCCCTCGACTTCCGAAGTTCTGGACTGGCTGAAGTTGCTGCTTGCCGAAGATCTGGATCCTGCCGATCTGAAAGCCGACGCCACCAGCGCACTGCCCAAACTGCATGGCGCGTTGCTGAAGAACGAACAGGACGTGCACCTGTTCGAACGCCTGGCCTTCATGGCCCGGGGACAACGCCGGTGAGCGTTCAGATCCGCCCGATCGACCCCGGCGACCGGGCCAACTGGTCGGATTTGTGGCGCGCCTATCTGGCGTTCTACGGCACCGATCTGCCGGACGCGCTCTATCATCAGCAATTTGCCCGGCTGACTTCGCGCGTGCCGTCCATCCATGGGCTGGTGGCGGATCGCGACGGGACGCTGGTGGGGTTGGTACACTATCTTTATCATCCGCATGGCTGGAAAAGCTGCGATGTCTGCTATCTGCAGGATCTGTACGTCACGCCCGAGGCCCGCGGCACCGGACTGGGCCGGGCGCTGATCGAAGCGGTCTATGCCGCCGCCGACACCCACGGCACTCCGGATGTCTATTGGACCACCCAGGATTTCAATGCCGAGGCGCGGCACCTCTACGACCGGGTCGGCGTCGTGACGCCCTTCATCAAATATCAGCGGGCCTGACCGGTGGGATCCCTGTCTCGCTGCGTTGCGGGGCTGGGCCTGCTGGCCCTGCTGACCGCGTGCGGCCCGCATCCGATGCTGGCCCCGGACCTTCTGCCATTGCCCGAGGTGGCGACCCGCGGCCTGCCGCCCGCGCTCAGCTTCGGCCCGCCGCAACCGCAGCCGCCGCACCGGTCCAACACCGAAATCGCGCGCGACTTTCTTGATCTGACCCTGCGGCTGGAAAACGGCGCGGATCTGCCGGTCTTCACCCGTTTTGCCGAACCGGTGACCATCGCGCTGTCCGGCCCCGCTCCGGCGACGTTTTCCAATGAACTGGACCGGCTGGTGACACGCATCCGCACCGAAGCCGGGATAGATCTGCGACGGGTGGCGGATCCCGCCAGCGCCGCCATCACCATCCAGCCCATCACCCAGGAAGCGCTGCAGCGCGAAGTGCCGTCGGCCGCGTGTTTCGTCCTGCCCCGGCGCATCAGCTGGGCCGAATTCAGCGGGCCTCGGCGGATCGCGGGGCTGAACTGGACCGACCTGACTGAACGGCGCGCTGCAACGATCTTTGTCCCGGCGGACGTGGCGCCACAGGAAATCCGCGACTGCCTGCACGAAGAAACCGCTCAGGCGCTTGGCCCCGTGAACGACCTTTTCCGGCTGGAAGATTCGATCTTCAACGACGACAACATGCATTCGGTGCTGACCGGCTTCGACATGCTTGTGCTGCGCACCGCCTATGACCCGGCGCTGCATAACGGCATGACGCGCGACGAGGTCGCCGCGGCCCTGCCCGAGATCCTGACCCGGATCAATCCCGACGGGCGCCGCTATCCGACACGGCCCTATGCCCCGTCGCCCCGATCATGGCTGCGGGCGATGGACACCGCGCTGACCCAGGACCGGTCGATGACATCGCGCCGGCAGGCCGCCGAACGCGCGCTGTCCATCGCGCAGTCCGAAGGCTGGACCGATACCCGGCTGGGCCTGTCCTGGCTGACCGTTGGCCGGCTGTCGACCGGGGGCGACGGCGCGGCGGCGCTGGAGGCGTTCCTGCGCGCCGGGCAGATTTATGACCAGCGTCCCGCGACGGCGATCCACAGCGCCAATGTCGGCATCCAGATTTCTGCCTTCGCGCTGGCCGCCGGGCAGATGAACACGGTCCTGCTGCTGACGGAAAAACACATTCCCGCTGCGCGCCGGGCCGAAAATGCGGCGCTTCTGTCGGATCTTCTGCTGGTGCGCGCCGCGGCTCTTGACGCCTTGGGCCGCAGGGGCGAAGCCGCAACGGCCCGCACCGAAGGCTATGGCTGGGCACGTTACGGGTTACGGTCCGACAGCGCGGTTCTGCGCCGGGCGGCCGAGATTGAGGCACTGGTGCCGAGGGCACAGGAGGGAACATGATCATCATCGCAGCCGCACTGATCGGCGCTGTCACCGGCGGGCTCACCGCCAAGCGGCGCGGCGGCGCGCCCGCCGACATCGCGCAATATGCGGTGGCCTATGGCATCGCCTTCGCCGTGATCGGGCTTTTCGCTACCGTCATCGTCGACCGGGTGGCCTGAGCCCATGTTCCTCCGCTTCTTCCAGATCCTGCGCGGCTTCAAAGTTCCGGTGTCCCTGCGCGAATACCTGTCCTTTCTGGAAGGGATGTCGGCCGGGCTTGTGACCTACGACGTCGAAGGCTTCTATTACCTGGCCCGCACGGCGATGGTGAAGGACGAACGCCATCTGGACCGGTTCGATCTGGCCTTCGCCGAAGCCTTCAAGGGGCTGGAACATGTGGACCTGTCCGAACTGGTCGCCCAGACGGATCTGCCCAAGGAATGGCTGCAAAAGCTGGCCGAAAAGCATCTGAGCCCGGAAGAAATGGCCGAGATCGAGGCGCTTGGCGGGTTCG
Organism: Paracoccaceae bacterium; assembly: GCA_020425105.1. GTDB lineage: Bacteria > Pseudomonadota > Alphaproteobacteria > Rhodobacterales > Rhodobacteraceae > Meridianimarinicoccus. The sequence continues at coordinate 19 of JAGQRU010000202.1, read as the reverse complement.
ACAAGCTGATGGAGACGCT
>JAGQRU010000201.1 GCA_020425105.1 Paracoccaceae bacterium | reverse complement strand
GGGCAGGGCGTCTTCGCCGTCGCATAGTACGAAGAACGACGCTTCTTCGCCGTCCATGAATTCCTCGATCACCACTTCGGCGCCCGCGCCGCCGAACGCCCCGCCGAACATGTCGTCGATGGCGGTCAGCGCTTCGTCTTCGGTCATCGCCACGACGACGCCCTTGCCGGCGGCCAGCCCGTCGGCCTTGATCACGATGGGCGCGCCCTGCGCCTGCACATAGGCCTTGGCCCGGTCTGCATCGGTGAAACGGGCCCAGGCGGCGGTCGGCGCACCGGCGGCATCGCAGATTTCCTTGGTGAAGGACTTCGACGCTTCCAGCTTCGCCGCGGCGGCGGACGGCCCGAAGCACAAAATCCCGGCGGCGCGCAATTCGTCCGCGACCCCCGCGGCCAGCGGCGCCTCGGGGCCGATGATGACGAAATCGATGGCATTATCCACGGCGAACTGGGCCACGGAGGGGCCATCTTCGATATCGAGCGCGGCGATTTCGGCAATCTCGGCGATTCCGGCATTTCCCGGCGCGGCGATCAGGCGGTCGCATTTGGGATTTTGCAGCGCGGCCCAGGCCAGTGCATGTTCGCGGCCGCCGCCGCCGAGGATCAGAATGTTCATTGCCGTGCTCCTTGGCCTTTCGCGGCTTGCGTTCTAGGGTGCGGTCCGTTGATGCGCAAGCAAAGGTGCCGCCCGCCCCATGTCCGACCTGTTCGAAGACCCCGCGCCGCAGCCCGGGGACAATGCCCCCGAATACACCGTTTCGGAACTGTCGGGGGCGGTGAAAAAGACCATCGAGGGCGGATTTTCCCGGGTCCGCGTCAGGGGAGAGGTCGGCCGCGTGTCGCGCCCCCGGTCGGGCCACATCTATCTGGATCTGAAAGACGACCGGTCGGTGCTGGCCAGCGTGGTCTGGAAAGGCCAGGCGGCGAAGCTCGCGGCCCAGCCGGAGGAAGGGCTGGAGGTCATCGCCACCGGCCGCATGACCACCTTTCCGGGGCAGTCCAAATATCAGCTGGTGATCGACAGCATCACGCCAGCGGGCGCGGGCGCGCTGATGGCGATGCTCGAGAAGCGCAAAAAGGCGCTGGAGGCCGAAGGGCTCTTCGCGGCGGACCGCAAGAAGCCGCTGCCGTTTCTGCCCCGCGTCATCGGGGTGGTAACGTCGCCGTCGGGGGCGGTGATCCGCGATATCCTGCACCGGCTGCGCGACAGGTTTCCGTCCAAGGTGCTGATCTGGCCCGTGGCGGTGCAGGGGGCGTCTTGCGCGGCCGAGGTCGCCCGCGCCATCGACGGGTTCAACAGGCTCAGCCCGGGCGGAGCGCTGCCCCGGCCCGATCTGCTGATCGTCGCGCGCGGCGGCGGGTCGATCGAAGACCTGTGGGGGTTCAACGAGGAAATCGTCGCCCGGGCGGCGGCGGCGTCTGACATTCCGCTGATTTCGGCGGTGGGCCACGAAACCGACACGACGCTGATCGATTATGTCGCCGACCGGCGCGCGCCGACACCGACAGCGGCGGCGGAAATGGCCGTGCCCGTGCGGGCGGATCTGATGGCCTGGACCGGCGAACAGGGCGCCCGGATCGCAGGCGCCCATGCGCGTGCGATGGCGCAGCGCGGACAGCGGCTGCGGGATCTGTCGCGGGCCTTGCCGCAGCCGCAGGAACTGACCCGCGTGGCTGAGCAGCGTCTGGATACCGCCGCGATTCGTCTGCCCCGTGCGCTGCAGGCGCGGCTGGACCGCCAGCGCGCCCGGCTGGGGGCGGCGGAGGGTGCGTTGCGTCCGGGGCGGCTGCGCGACCGGATCGGAGCGACGCGCGACCGGCTGGACCGGCGCAGCAAGGATCTGGGGCTGGCCGTGACCGCGCTGCAGGCGCAGGCGGCGGCCGATCTTGACCGGGCCGGGGCGCGGCTCGCACCGGCCCTGACCGGGGCGGTGACCCGGCGCCGCATCGCGCTGGCCGGGGCCCAGCTGAGTCTGGGACCGGCGCGGCGCGCGGTCCGGGTGGCGCGGGCGGACCTGGCCGCCCAGTTGCGGCGGATGACCTATGCCTGGCGCAGTCAGGCAACCAAGCGGGCAGAGGCTGTCGCTGGGCTGGGGCGGCTTTGCGAGACGCTGAGTTATGAAACGACCCTGAAGCGCGGTTTCGCGGTGGTCCATGGGGCGCAGGGCGTTGTGGGCTCCGCGCGCGCGGCGGCGGAGGAACCCGCCCTGGAAATCGAATTTCACGACGGCCGTGTGCCGGTGGCCCCGCAGATCCAGCCGCCCGCAGCCCCACGCCCCGCGAAACGGGCGCCGCGCCGCAAGCCGGAGCAGAAGTCGCTGTTTGACAGCGACTGACGCGTCGGCTGTCCCCGGCGGCGTCTGCCGCACGACGTGGCGCAGAAAGGCGCCGCGCGGCGGGCTTCCATCTGCGGCTCCGGGGCGATAGGGAAGGGCAGACCATTGGCGAGGTGTTATCCATGTCCTTCTTCTCCAAGCTCAAGGATCGCATGTTCAAATCCTCCTCGAAGCTCGAGGCGGGGATCGAAGCGATTGTGGAAGAAGACGATGGGGCACCGGCTGAGACCGATGCACCCGCTGCCCCAGCCCCGGCCCCGGCTGCTGCGCCAATCCCGACTGCTGCTGCCGTCGCGCCGCCCGCGGTTGCGCCCGCGCCGCCCTCTGCTCCGGCGGCGGCTGCACCTGCCGCTGAAACCGCATCCAGGCCCGGGCTTCTGGGCCGGATCATCGGGCGCAAGGACGCGACCGGGACGCCGCGCCGGGCCCTGGATGACGAAATGCTGGAGCAGATCGAAGATCTGCTGATCACCGCGGATATGGGGGTGGACACCGCCGCGCGGGTCACGGCGGCTCTGGCACAGGGGCGGATGGGCACGCGGCTGTCGTCGCGCGAATTGCGTCAGCTTCTGGCGTCGGAAGTGGCGCGGATCATGGAACCGGTGGCGCGGCCCCTGCCGATCTATAACAAGCGCCCGCAAGTGGTGCTGGTGGTCGGGGTCAATGGCGCGGGCAAGACCACCACCATCGGCAAACTGGCCAGTCAGTTTCGCGCCGCCGGAAAGACCGTGGTCATCGCCGCTGGCGACACGTTCCGCGCCGCGGCGGTGGAACAGTTGCAGATCTGGGGCGAACGGGCCGGGGTGCCGGTGCTGACCGCGCCCGAAGGGTCCGATCCCGCAAGCCTGGCTTTTGATGCCATGACCCAGGCCGAACGCGATGGCGCGGATCTGCTGATGATCGACACGGCGGGCCGGTTGCAGAACCGTGCCGACCTGATGGAAGAATTGGCCAAGATCGTGCGGGTGATCCGCAAGAAGGACCCGGACGCGCCGCACAACACGCTGCTGGTGCTGGATGCGACCACGGGGCAGAACGCGCTCAATCAGG
>JAGQRU010000200.1:2868-10141 GCA_020425105.1 Paracoccaceae bacterium | reverse complement strand
GGTGCCGGAGCGTATGGGCCGCGACGCGCACCAGGCGCTGCTGTCCCTGGGCTACCCGGCGGAGTTACAGTCCGCTGCCGCACCTTGCAGCCCGTCGCCCGTCGCGGGCGCAAGCTGCGTCCCGACGTGGGGCGCTGGATAGCGGTCTGCCATTTGCCCGTCAACCGGAAAATCGGCACTGCCGACCTTGCCCCGATCACCGCTTTCGCGCATGGTGCCGCACCTGCCAGGCGCTTGAGGGACGGCTCATGAAGAAGCCCAAATGGGTGATCGAGAAGGAACAGGCACGCCGGGCGTCGGCGGCTGAAACACTGTGGCTGTTCGGACTGCACGCGGTGCGCGACGCCCTGCAAAACCCTGCGCGGGACAGGCTGCGGCTGGTGGTCACGAAGAATGCCGCCGACAAGCTGTCCGATGCCATCGCAGCCTCAGGGATGACGCCGGAAGTCGCCGATCCCCGCCGTTTTCCGGTGCCGCTGGACCCGGGATCGGTGCATCAGGGGGCGGCGCTTGAGGTCAAGCCCCTGGATTGGGGATCCGTACCGGAACGCTGTGCGCCCCGTGGTGATACCGCCGCGCTGGTCGTGCTGCTGGACCGGGTCACCGACCCTCATAATGTCGGCGCCATCTTGCGTTCGGCCGAGGTTTTCGGCGCGCGCGCGGTGATTGCGCCGCTGCGCTATTCCGCGCCCGAAACCGGTGCCCTGGCGAAAACCGCATCGGGAGCCTTGGAACGCCAGCCCTATTTGCGGGTGCGCAACCTGTCGACGGCGATGGAGGATCTGCAGGCCATGGGGTATATGCTTCTGGGTCTGGCGGGCGAAGCGAGCGGCACTCTGGCAGACACGCTGAACGATCTGCCCCCCGGCCCCGTGGGGCTGGTCCTTGGCGCTGAAGGCCCGGGCCTGCGCGACAAGACCCGCGCCACCTGTGACGCGGTGGTTAAAATCCCGGCTCTGGGTGCATTTGGGTCGCTCAACGTCTCAAACGCCGCCGCCGTGTCCCTATATGCAGCACGACAACGCCATGGGAGCTGATCGGTGCCATCGGGGAAAAGAGCCGGAACCAAGATTGCGACCTGCTGCTATTGCGGCACCCGCGCCGCGCTGACCCTGAAGGGCGGCGAGCGGCATGAGTTGTCCTGCGCCACGTGCGGCGCGCCACTGCACAATCTGAAAGGGCTGAAGCTGTCGGACCTGCCGCAGACCTCCGCCCGGCCATCTCATGGCCGTGGCAAACCGGGCAAGCGGCGCAAGGGAAAATCGCTGCGGCGCAAGCTGTTTTCCAGCGCAGTCGACATGATCGAAGACCTTCTGGACTGAACCGGCCCGTTCACGATTCTGTCACCTTTCCGCACGCCCCCCTTTTTTCTGCGTGATCGCGTCATAAATGACATGGTGTAGGCGAGTTCGGAACACTTGCCCTTTCTAACTGTCCCTCGTTCCACGACTATGCGCCCGGACTGCTCCGGGCGTTTTTTTGGAAGACTGACAGATGGACCCTACCGACAACGAACTGAAAGATATCCTCACCTCGACCAAGGTGATCGCCTGCGTCGGCGTCTCGCCAAATCCTGTCCGGCCAAGCCATTACGTGGCGCGCTATCTGGGTCTGAAAGGATACCGCGTCATCCCCGTGAACCCGGGTCACGCCGGTCACCGGCTGTTCGGGGAAACGGTTGTGGCGTCCCTGTCCGACATTCCGGCGGATGCGAAAGTGGACATGGTGGACATCTTTCGCCGGTCGGAACTGGTGCTGCCAATCGTGGAAGAAGCCATCGCGGCGCTTCCGCATTTGCGCACGATCTGGATGCAGATCGGCGTGCAGAACCCTGAAGCCGCACAGCTCGCCCACCGGAACGGATTGCGTGTCATCCAGAACAGATGCCCCAAAATCGAGTTCCAGAGGCTGTTTGGAGAACTTCGAATGGGGGGATTCAATACTGGCGTCATATCTTCGCGTCTATGAATCACCAAGTCTTCGAACATTTTAGGAACATTTAAGAGAATCCCTTCACCAAGAACGGGTCACGCCGAGAAAGGGTTTCACGATGTCCCGTTTGCGCCTGTCCGATCTTCCGCCCATCGCCCCTGCCGGGGTGAGCCCTGCCGAGGTTGCCGCGGCGCTTCGTGAAAACCGGATCGAACTGGCCTTTCAGCCGGTGATGCAGGCACGGGACATGGCGCAGGTGGCGTTCCACGAGGTGCTGATGCGTCTGCGCAGACGCGACGGGTCGATCCTTAATGCCGGCGCCTTCCTGCCCCAGATCGAACGGACCGCCCTGGGGCGCGCGCTCGACCGCCGGGTGCTGCGGCTGGGGCTGGATTTTCTGGCGGCCAACCCGCAGATGCGGCTGGCGATCAACGCATCGCCGCCGTCGCTGAAAGACCCCGCGTGGCTGTCGCAACTGCAACGGCATCTGCGTGACGATCCCTGCATGGCTGAACGTCTGATCCTGGAAATCACGGAATCTGCCGTCCTGAACCTTCCCGACATCGGACCCTGCCTGAAACAGCTGCACAGGATGGGCCTGTCCCTGGCGCTCGACGATTTCGGGGCCGGCGCGACGTCGTTCGGACATTTCCGCGACTTCCGCTTCGATATCCTGAAAATCGACGGCCGCTATTCGCGCCAGGTCGAACGCGACGGAGATCATCAGATCCTGTTCGACGCATTGCTGTCCATCGCCCGCCATTTCGACATGCTGACGGTGGCCGAAGCGGTCGAAACGCATGCATCTGCCGCATATCTGGCCAGCATCGGGGTCGACTGTCTGCAGGGCTATGCGCTGGGGCGCCCTGCCCCGCGTCCGCTGTGGCCGAATTCCGCCTCAGAATTGGTGTCCTGACCCTTCTGACGAAGGTCGCTGAGACACGTTGTCTGTTGCCCCCCCCGGGTCCACCCCCTATCCACATGAAGTACCAGGACCAAGACCTGGCCCCCCCCATGTTGGAACAATAGGGAAGGATCCATCATGACCGACGTCGTAATTGCTTCCGCCGGCCGCACCGCAGTCGGCAGCTTCCTGGGCTCGTTTGCAAACACCCCCGCCCACGATATGGGCGCTGCGGTTCTGGAGGGCATCGTCGCCCGCGCCGGGATCGACAAATCGGAAGTCTCCGAAACCATCCTTGGGCAGGTTCTGACCGCTGCGCAAGGCCAGAACCCCGCGCGTCAGGCGCATATCAACGCGGGGCTGCCGAAGGAAAGCGCCGCCTGGGGCATCAACCAGGTCTGTGGCTCGGGTCTGCGCGCCGTGGCTCTGGGCGCTCAGCACATCATGCTGGGTGACGCGTCCATCGTCGCCGCCGGCGGACAGGAGAACATGTCGCTGAGCCCCCACGCAGCCACGCTGCGCGCCGGCCAGAAAATGGGCGACATGCAGTATATCGACACCATGATCCGCGATGGTCTGTGGGACGCCTTCAACGGCTATCACATGGGCCAAACCGCCGAGAACGTCGCGCAACAGTGGCAGATCAGCCGCGAGATGCAGGACGAATTCGCGGTCGCATCGCAAAACAAGGCTGAAGCGGCCCAGAAAGCCGGCAAGTTCGACGAAGAAATCATCCCCTTCACCATCAAGACCCGCAAGGGCGACATCGTGGTGGACAAGGATGAATACATCCGTCACGGCGCCACCATCGATGCCATGCAGAAACTGCGCCCGGCCTTCACCAAGGACGGGTCCGTCACCGCGGCCAACGCATCCGGCCTGAATGACGGCGCCGCCGCCGTTCTGCTGATGACCGCCGCGGATGCCGAAAAGCGCGGCATCGAACCGCTGGCGCGGATTGCCTCCTACGCCACCGCCGGGCTCGACCCGTCGATCATGGGTGTGGGCCCGATCTATGCCTCGCGCAAGGCGCTGGACAAGGCCGGTTGGAGCGTATCGGATCTGGATCTGGTCGAAGCCAACGAAGCCTTCGCCGCGCAAGCCTGCGCCGTGAACAAGGACATGGGCTGGGATCCGTCGATCGTGAACGTGAACGGTGGCGCGATCGCCATCGGCCACCCGATCGGCGCTTCGGGCTGCCGGGTTCTGAATACCCTGCTGTTCGAAATGAAACGCCGCGACGCCAAGAAAGGTCTCGCGACGCTGTGCATCGGCGGCGGCATGGGTGTCGCGCTGTGCGTGGAACGCCCGTAACGCGCGTCAAGCGCGCGGGCCAGAGGACGGGTGGGGCGCTGCCGGACAGCGCCCTTCCTGATGAATCGGGGGGGAAAAGGCAAGGTTGCGGCAATTTAGCAAAAGCAAGATTGTTGCTCATGCGAACCCGGTTTCGTAACAGAGTTACCAACGGATATGCCAAATTGGAGGATTTCTCATGGCAAAAGTAGCACTCGTCACCGGCGGCTCGCGCGGCATTGGTGCAGCAATCTCGAAGGCCCTGCTGGAGGCCGGCTATCAAGTGGCCGCCACTTTTGCCGGCAACGAAGAAAAGGCTGCCGCCTTCACCGCCGAAACCGGCGTGAAGACTTATAAATGGGACGTGGCCGATTACGACGCCTGCAAGGCAGGTATCGCACAGGTCGAAGCCGATCTCGGTCCGGTCGACATCCTGGTCAACAATGCCGGCATCACCCGCGACGCGCCGTTCCACAAGATGCAGCCCGCACAGTGGAGCGAGGTCATCAACACCAACCTGACCGGCGTCTTCAACATGACCCACAATGTGTGGGGCGGGATGCGTGACCGCAAATTCGGCCGCGTGATCAACATCAGCTCGGTCAACGGCCAGAAAGGTCAGTTCGCTCAGGCAAACTACGCCGCCGCAAAAGCCGGCGATCTGGGCTTCACCAAGGCTCTGGCCCAGGAAGGCGCCCGCGCCAACATCACCGTGAACGCGGTCTGCCCGGGCTACATCAACACCGACATGATGAGCACGATCCCCGACAAGGTGATGAACGAAGTCATCCTGCCGCAAATCCCGGTCGGCCGTCTGGGCGAAGCATCGGAAATCGCGCGCTGCGTGGTGTTCCTGGCCTCCGACGACGCCGGGTTCGTCACCGGGTCGACCATCTCGGCCAATGGCGGCCAGCTGATGAGCTGATCGCTAACGCGATCGCTATTTGGAAACCCCCGCTTCCGCGGGGGTTTTCTTTTGCCCGAGGCGTCCAGATGCGCCGGCGGGCAAACAAAAAGGCATGGCAACCTGCGTTGCCATGCCCGTCAGAACCTAGGTTCGATGCCCCGTCAGGCGCCTTGCATATCTGCGCCGCCGGACGCGGACAGACGAAGGATCTCCTCCTTGAGCTGGAGCTTCTCTTTCTTCATCCGCGAAAGATGAAGATCGTCGATGCCTGGACTTCGTTGCGCTTGCTCGACACGGGCCGAGAGGGTCTGGTGCTTGCGGCGAAGCTCCTGAAGATGCGCATTCATCGACATCGAATTCTCCCTTGATTGTTGTGGACCAGATCAGACCAGCACAGAAATCCATGCGTGTCACCAAAAACAGATAAGGACGTTACCCTGTTGTTACGATGGTGCGCGGCCGATTATCCGAAAAAGTTAGAGAAACCCGGCAGGGGTGCGGCATTCCGAAGCAGGTGTGCAACCTCTGGCTGATAGCTTTCCGCGTCGCGTTCATGTTGATCACCTTGGTGCAGAACAAGCGGCGCGCGCAGGGAAAAGGGCGTGCGACGGCCCTTGATGGCCCGCAGCAGGATCAGACAGGCAGGACGCCCAACCCGGGGCAGCAGGGGCAGGACCTCCAACGCTCCCAGGCGACCGTCCAGCGCGGACATCAGATCCGGCAGCCGATCAGGCCTTTGGATCATGGTCAGACAGCCGCCGGGCCGCAGCCGCCGCGTCGCCGTATCGACCCAGGCGGCAAGCGGCGTCTGCCCGGCCAAGGCGACGTCGCGCCCGCCGTCACGCGCCGCAGATCCCGCCGAACGCTGATAATAGGGCGGATTTGCCAGCACATGATCGAAGCTGCGGGCCCGCAGCGGCGCCGGAAGCGCCTGCAAATCCGCCGTAAATACGTCTATTTCAGCCCTGGCGTGCGCCGCATTCCGGCGCGCGAGATTGGCATAATCCGGCTGAAGCTCTACAGCAGCCTGCGTCAGACCGGGCACCCGCGCCGCCAGACACAGGCTTGCCGCGCCGACGCCACAGCCCAGTTCCAGCACCGACTGCCCGGGCTGCGCCGGCACCGCGGCCGCCAGAAGGACCGCGTCGATCCCTGCCCTGAACCCTTGGGCTGGCTGCACGATCGTCACCCGTCCGCCCAGGAATTGATCCGTCGTCAGATCCTGCGGCATTGCGGATCAGTCCTCCAGCTGCACGCCGTTATCGATCAGAATTGCGCGGGCGCGAAAATGATCCTCACGCCGCACAAGGATTCGCCGCGGCAGTATGCCAATGGATCCTTCTAGCACGCTCATGTGGACGTCCACCGGAAAGCAGTCTATATCCTCTCCCCGGAGGAGCGCCGTCGCAAAGGCCAGCAACGTCAGGTCAGTCGTGCGCAGAAGCTCCTTCATATCAGACAGTTATGACAGGCGACTGCGCTTGTCGACCCAGCATACGGATCCGTGATGAGCCTCGATACCGCCTCTGTGAAACCGATGGAGCGCCTGAGCTCCGAGTTGTCGGATGACATGGCACGGGTGAATGAGCTTATCCGCCTTCGCATGGCGTCCAAACACGCGCCGCGGATACCCGAAATCACCGCGCATCTGGTGGAGGCTGGCGGCAAGCGGCTGCGCCCGATGCTGACGCTCGCCACGGCCCGCATGTGCGGCTACCAGGGCAGCGATCACATCAAGCTGGCCGCGACAGTGGAATTCATCCACACCGCGACCCTGCTGCACGATGACGTGGTGGATGAAAGCGACCAGCGGCGCGGGCGGCCGACGGCCAACCTGCTGTGGGACAATAAATCGTCGGTTCTGGTGGGCGATTATCTGTTTGCGCGGTCCTTCCAGTTGATGGTGGAAACCGGATCGATCCGGGTGCTGGATATTCTGGCCAATGCGTCGGCAACCATCGCCGAAGGCGAAGTGCTGCAACTGACGGCGGCGCAGAACCTGTCGACCGATGAAACGGTCTATTCCCAGGTCATTCGCGGCAAGACCGCCGCCCTGTTTTCCGCCGCGACCGAAGTGGGCGGCGTGATTGCAGGGGCCGATGAAACGGTCATCAAGGGGCTTTACACCTATGGCGACGCGTTGGGGATGGCGTTCCAGATCGTGGACGACCTTCTGGATTATGGCGGCAGCGCGGCGGTGATCGGCAAGAATACCGGCGACGATTTCCGCGAACGCA
>JAGQRU010000200.1:0-2856 GCA_020425105.1 Paracoccaceae bacterium | reverse complement strand
CTGCCGGTGATCAAGGCGGTGGCCAAGGCGGATGCCGCCGAACGCGCCTTCTGGTCCCGGGTGATCGAAAAAGGCGACCAGCGGGACGGCGATCTTGAACAGGCGATGGCGCTTCTGACCCGGCACAACGCCATGGAAGACAGCCGTCAGGCCGCTTTGACCTGGGCCGAAACCGCAAAGGCCGCATTGCAGGCGGTGCCCGCGTCGGATCTGCGCGACATGCTGACGGATCTGGCCGATTACGTGGTGGCGCGGATCAACTGACCACGGCGGCGGTGTCGCTGATCGGGGCCGCGACGGTCCACCACGACGGGCGGTCCCGGCGCACCGCATCCGCTGCTGCCCGCGCGGCCTGCTCAGTTTCAAAAATCCCGAAACAGGTCGCCCCTGACCCGGACATACGCGCCAACCCGCAGCCCGGCGACGTCGCCAGCCGGTCCAGCACATCGCCAATGACCGGCGCCAGCGCCCGTGCGGGGGGTTCAAGATCGTTGCGTTGCGCGGCGATCCAGCCGATCGCGGCGGCGGCATCCGCGAAGGCCGGCACGGGCGGCATCGGCGCGTTATCCTTTCGCGCCAGCCCCCTGAACACCGGTGGGGTCGGCACGGCCACCCCGGGATTGACCAGCACCAGCCAAAGCGGCGGCAAGGGCGGAATGTCGGACAGCACCTCGCCTATCCCGCCCATCCGGCAGGCGCGCGCCCGAAGGCACACGGGAAGGTCGGCCCCCAGCTCCAGCACGGCGCCCGCGTCCGGCAGGCCCTGCCCTGTCAGCGCCGCAAGGGCCCGCAGACAGGCCGCGGCATCAGACGAGCCGCCGCCGATGCCCGCCGCCGCCGGAAGACGCTTGGTAAGCGTCAGATGCGCTCTGGGGACCGGATCGAACAACGCAGCGGCACGCAGGACCAGATTGCTGCCATCTGTCGGCACGCCCGCGGCACGCGGCCCAGACACCGAAAGCGCCAGGTCCGCAGCGGGCGCCGCGCGCAAATCGTCGCCCACGCCGGCAAAAACCACCAGACTGTCCAGCAAATGATAGCCGTCCGCGCGCTGGCCGACGACATGCAGCGTCAGATTGACCTTCGCCGGCGCAAAGGCGTCAGCCGTCTTTGGCAATGGCAAGCGGATCGGCCCCTTCTTCGGACAGAACCGTGTCCAGCCCGACCTCAAGCTTGCGGCGAATGCGGTCCGCTTCCTTGTCTTCGGGCCCGAAGGATAGCGCGCGGCGCCACTGGAACCGCGCCTCGGTCCGCCGGCCCACGGCCCAATACACATCGCCCAGATGATCGTTGATGATCGGATCGGTGGGCATCAGTTCCGTGGCGTGTTCCATGGGACCGACCGCTTCGTCATACCGGCCCATGCGATACAGCACCCAGCCCAGACTGTCGGTGATGTACCCGTCATCCGGGCGCCCCGCCACCGCGCGTTCGATCATGTCCAGCGCTTCGTCCAGATTTGTCCGCATCTCGACCATGCTATAGCCAAGATAGTTCAGCACCTGCGGCTGTTCGGGCCGCAGCTTCAACGCCATGCGGAAATCGGCTTCGGCGTTGTCCCAGGCGCCAGTGCGTTCCCGGGTGATCCCGCGCGAAAAATACAGCACCCAGTGGTTTTCATCCGGGGTTCCGATCAAATCCAACGCGCGGGTATAAACCGGCTCCGCCTCTGCGTGGCGGTCGAGGCGGCGCAGCATATCCGCCAGCCGCGTTTGAACCTGCAGCTGCTCGGGGAAGGCTTCGGCGAGCTGCCGCATCACTTCGACCGCTTCTTCGTGCCTGTCCGCCGAATAGAGCGCATCGGCACGCCCGATTTCGGCGGCGACAAAGGCCGGATGGCTGCGCGGAACCTTGTCATAGGCCCGCGTCGCCAGATCGTATTGCTCCATATCCTCCAACAGTGACGCGCTGAGCAGCAGGGCGTCGATATTGTTGGGATTCAGACAGATGGCCAGCCGCGTGTAAATGAGCGTATAGACATCCGCTGCCTCGCCCACCAAGGCCGAGGCAACCGAATGAAAGACCTCTGCGATGCCTTGGGTGGCGTCGGTGGTCAACGTGAACGGCACCTGCTTTCCCGCCTGCAGATCTTGCGCGAGCGCAGCGAAGACCTCTGCCAGATTGGGCCCGAATGCCGCGTTGATCAATTCCAGCGCATCGTCGTTGCGGTCAAGTTGGCTGAGCACCTGCACATGAGCCAGGACCCCCCGGCGTGAGACCTGCAAAGGCCCGCGCGCGCGCCCGGACAGAATGTCATCGGCCCCTTCGAAATCCCCGACCGAGGCCAGAGCCAAAGCCTTGTGATAGAGCGCGAAGGATTTCAGCCCCTGCTCGTTCGAAACCTTGTCGAACATCTCCAAAGCGGCGCTGACCTGACCGGCACCCAGCCGCGCCCAGGCCAGGGACAGCCCGTCCAGCAACGCTCCCACGCTCTGGCCTTTGTCGAAATCATCCAGGATCCGGTCGAAATCTCCTTCCGACGCGTAATGGCTCAGCAACACCATGCCCGCCACCTGGCTGTTGAACCCGGCATCCACCATCCGCCGCGCCACCGGAAAGGCCCGGTCGCACCAGCCGGCATTCACATCGGCGGATATCAGCGCCTCCATCAACCCGGCATTGGTCGGGTCCAAAGTCAGCGCGCGGGCAAAGTATTCCGCCGCCGTGATGAAGTCGCTGTCAAAGCTCGCGTGACGCGCCGCAAGATACGCACCGGACACCCCTGCCTGCGCCGCTGGCGCCGCCAGTTGCGCCGCAAGCGCGAGAGCAAGGAGAGATCGGTTAAGTCGCAAGGCCACGCTCCGCTTGTCGCTGTCGTTTAACGGAAGCTAGTCCGCGGCTTGCCTATTGGCAATG
>JAGQRU010000199.1 GCA_020425105.1 Paracoccaceae bacterium | reverse complement strand
GCCGACGGGATCAAGACCGGCTACACCCGTGCAGCCGGGTTCAACCTTGTCGCATCGGCGCAGCGCGGACAGGAACGAATCATCGCGACCGTCTTCGGCGGCAGCTCCTCGGCGGCCCGCAATCAGCGGGTGGCCGAATTGCTGGATCTGGGATTCAGCCGGGCGCCCACACGGGCCACGGTCACCGCACCGGCCCGGCCCAGCGTCACCGTATTGGCACGGGGCGCATCCGAAGGCGCGGGCCCGCCGGTCACTCTGGTGGCCACGCTGTCGATCCGCCCGATCCCGCGCCCGACCAAAAGCGCGCCGGAAGCGGCTCCCGCCGCCGAAGTCGTCATCGCGGCGGTTCAGGAAAGTGTGACCAACAGCTTGCAGGATCTGCAGGCGGTTCAGGCGGCGTCCACCGCCGCACCGCCGGAACAGGCCACGCCTGCGCCGCTGGTGGAGGACGTGCCCGCCGAAGCGGTTCTGGCGTCGGCCACCGGACACGCGTCGCTGCTTGAGGATGCCGCCCCGGCCCGTGCGGCGGCACAACCCGCGGTCCTGGCGGTCGTAAGCCCCGCCCCGACCCCGCGTCCGGCAACGATTTCGTTTTCCACCAACGATACCAGCGCCGTTCCCGACGGTCCGCGTCCGCAGGCGAAGCCCGTCATGGTGTCGCGCGTGTCCACCTCTGGCGACCGCCATTGGGGCATCAATGTCGGCACCTATGCCAGCCGGTACGAGGCCGAACGGGTGCTGCTGAAGACCGCGCTGATCGAAATCGAAACGCTGGACAGCGCCCTGCGCAAGGTCGTGCGCAAGCAGACCGGGTTCGATGCGAACTTCGTCGGCATGGACGAACGCAGCGCGGCACTGGCCTGTCAGCGCCTGAGCGCGCGGGACCAGCGCTGTTCAACGCTAGGGCCGTGAGCGTTTAACGCGCGTCCCCGGACCCGTCTTCGGGGGTATCCGGCTTTGGCCGGGCATCCCAATCATCGGTCAGGATCCTGCGGCTGTCGCCATCGGGATCGTCATATTGATTGCTGCGCAGCGTCCAGAAAAACGCCGCCAATCCGATCCCGCCCAAAAACAGCGATGCGGGGATCAGGAAGCGAAGCACATCCATATCAGGCCTCTTGCAAGGTCGCGTCCGGCACCGGCGATGCCTTCGGGGCGCGGGGCGATTTCGCGTCTCCCACCCGCAGGGCATTCAACGACACCGTGATCGACGACGACGACATGGCCAGCGCGGCGATCAGGGGCGTGGCCAGACCGGCCACCGCCAACGGCACCGCAACAATATTATAAAGCGTCGCGATGCGAAAATTCTCCCGAATGCGCCGAATGGCCTTGCGGGCGGTCTCCCGCGCCGGGGCAAGGCTGGTCAGATCCGTGCCAAGCAACACGATATCCGACGCGACACGCGCGGCGTCCAGCGCCGACGCGGGCGAGATCGAGACATGCGCCGCGCTCAGCGCCGCAGTGTCGTTCAGCCCGTCACCGACCATCAGCACCTTGCGCCCGTCCGCCGACAGCTGCGCCACGATTTCCGCCTTGTCCACGGGCGTTGCCCCGGCCCGCCAGTCGTCGATGCCCACGCGCCGCGCCAGCGCCTCCACCGCGCCGGGGCCGTCGCCCGACACCAGCTTGACGGTCAGCCCCTGCGCCAGAAACCCCGCCACGGCGTCGGTCGCGCCGGGGCGCAGCGCATCGCTGAACCGGAACGGGTGCGGGGCGCCGTTGCCCAGGCGCAGCCAGCTTGACGCCTGCGCCCCCTGAGCCGGCGGCGCGCCGACCCAGTCCCCGCGCCCGAGGCGCACGATCTGCCCATCGAACCGCGCCTCCATGCCAAAGCCGGGCACCTCGCGCAGATCGGTCACAGGCGCCGGTGCGATCCCCGCCTCCGCAGCGGCAGAGGCCAATGCGCGGCTCAAGGGATGCGTGGAGCCCGCGGCCAATGCAGCCGCCAGCGCCAGTTCCGGTTCCGGATGCGCTCCGGCCTCGTCCAGCCGGGGCGTGCCCGCCGTCAATGTACCGGTCTTGTCGAAGACCACGGTGTCCACCTCGGCCAGCCGCTCCAACGCCGTCGCGCTTTTGATGAGCAGGCCCTTGCGGAACAGCCGCCCCGAGGCCGCCGTCGTCACTGCGGGAACGGCCAGACCGAGCGCACAGGGACAGGTGATGATCAGCACCGCCGCCGCGATATTGACCGCGTGCCGCAGATCGCCGGTGGCCAGATACCACCCGGCAAACGATAGTGCCGCCAGAATATGCACCCCGGGCGCATAGAGCTTGGCCGCCCGATCGGCCAGCGATGAATAGTTCGACCGCCCGCTTTCCGCCACCGCCACCAGATCCGTCAGGGCGTGCAGCGAGCTTTCGGCCCCGACCGCGGTGGCCCGCAGGGTCAGAGGGCCCGTCAGATTGACCTCCCCCGCACTGACCACCATGCCCGGCCCCGCGTAAACGGGCAGCGTTTCGCCGGTCAGCAAGGACCGGTCAAGCTCGCTTTCGCCCGTGACCACGACACCATCGACAGGCATCCGCCCGCCGGGGCGCACCAGCACCAGATCGCCGGCAGAAAGTGCTGCCAGCGGCACGGTCTCTTCGCCCTCCGGCGTCACGCGGATCGCGCGGGGAACTTCGAGCGCGGCCAGTTCTTCGGCCGCCGACCGCGCCACCGCACGGGTGCGATGATCCAGAAAGCGCCCGGCCAGAAGAAAGAAGGTCAGCGTCAGGGCCGCGTCGAAATAAGCGTGTTCGCCGCTTTGTGACGTCTCGTAAAGCGATGTGCCCGCCGCCAGCAGGATTGCCAGGACGATGGGCACATCCATGTTCAGCCGACCGGACCTAAGCGCCCCCCAAGCATTGCGAAAGAACGGCTGCCCGGAAAAGGCGATGGCGGGCAAGGCAATCGCGGCGCTGATCCAGTGAAACAGGTCCCGGGTGGCGTCTTCAGCCCCGGCCCAGACCGAGATTGACAGGAGCATCACGTTCATCGACGCGAACCCCGCAACCCCCAGCCGCATCAGAAGATCGCGCCCTGCCCTGTCGGTTTCCGTCGCCGCCAAGGCACCGGCGTCAAGCTCATGCGCCTCGAACCCGATCTCGTCCAGCGCGGCGATCAACGTTTCCGGCACCATGTCGGGCGCGGCTGTCACGCTGGCACGCTTCAGGGTCAGATTGACCCGCGCGAGCCTGACGCCCGGAACCGCCGCCAGCTTCCGTTCCACACGGGACATGCAGGACGCGGACGTCATCCCGGGCAGCGACAGCACGATCCGCGTCTCTCGCGCGCGGCGATCGTGCCGTGCCAGAACCTCGGCCGCCGGGGTGACCGCGCAGGCGGCACAGGCAGCGCCGCGCGGAA
Organism: Paracoccaceae bacterium; assembly: GCA_020425105.1. Lineage (GTDB taxonomy): Bacteria > Pseudomonadota > Alphaproteobacteria > Rhodobacterales > Rhodobacteraceae > Meridianimarinicoccus. Next base: position 4,400 of record JAGQRU010000199.1, on the reverse strand, counting down.
GGTCGGGAAGCGGCTCGACCGCCGACATGGCGCGGCTCAGCCGTGCAGCGCCGGGTCCACGAACAGCACGACGCGCTGCTTGAACTCGGTTCCATCCGGCGCCAGCGCCTTCAGGCGGATGTTCCAGTTCCCGGGTTCCATGGTCGCAGGCGCGGTGAACACCCCGCCTGCCTTGGTGAACTCGGGGACGAAATCGTCCCGGGTGGATGTCGCCCAGCCGACCAGAGCCGTCAGGCTGGCCACATCGGCAGGACGGCCGTCGTCATAGGTGAACGCAACCTCCAGAACGCCGGGCCGATAATCGGCCGTCACGTTCCAGCCCAGAGCAAGCTGGGCCGCGCGCGCCTTGTCGAATTCCTGACTGGCGACATAGGAGTTTGCGACCTCAAGCCCCGGAAAGGTCCGAACCGCTTTGACGGCCAGGGTGATGTTCACCGCGACGATGATGCCGAAGGCACCAACGGTAAAGATCAGGACCTGCCGCCCGGTAATCGGTTTCATCACTCTGCCTTTCCGTTGAACACGGTATCCTTGCCCGCGCGTTCCTTGCTGACCGTGTCCTCCACCCAGATGCGCACATCGGTGACGGCGCTGGTGGCAGCGGCACTGCCTGGCGCGGCCATGATATAGACCCGCTGCAGCTTCGTCGAATCCGCCGGAACCAGGACAAGCGCGTCCTCTGCCCCTTCGGCGACGACTTTCAACTGATCATCGGTTTCAATCGAGATCTGAAACGGCCGGTCCTCACCATGCTTGTTGCGCAGGCGCACGTCGTAGGAATTGCGGATCGTGCCATCGGACATGGTCACATAGACCGGGTTGCGGATCGGTGCCACGGTCACGCTCAGATCCGGGCGGATAAAGAGCGCAACGGTCAGCCCCAGACCCACCGCGGCCCACAAGCTGGTGTAAAGAATGGTGCGCAGGCGGAAGATGTGTTTCCAGACCGGAATTTTTGCCTGCCCGGACCGTTCATGCTGTTCGTCGGTCAGCGCCATATAGTCGATCAGCCCGCGCGGCTTGCCGATCTTTTCCATCATCTCGTCACAAGCGTCGATGCACAGCGCACAGGTGATGCATTCCAGCTGCTGGCCATCGCGGATGTCGATCCCCATCGGGCAGACGTTCACGCAGGCATTGCAGTCAATGCAATCGCCCAGCGGCGCTTCATCCGCGTCAGCCTTCTTGCGGTGCTTGCCGCGCGGTTCGCCGCGCCATTCGCGGTAGGCAACGGTGATCGTATCTTCATCCATCATGGCGGCCTGAATCCGCGGCCACGGGCACATGTAGATACAGACCTGTTCGCGCATCATGCCGCCGAAAACAAACGTGGTCGCGGTCAGCAGGAACACCGTCGAATAGGCGACGGGATGGGCCTGGAGCGTCAGCAGATCCCACAGCAGCGTCGGGGCATCGGCGAAATAGAACACCCACGCCCCGCCCGTTGCCAGTGCGATCAGCGCCCAGATCACGAATTTGGTCATGCGCAAGCGGATTTTCCGTACGTCCATCTTCTGCTGCCGGTGCAGGCGCAGGCGCGCGTTACGGTCGCCTTCGACCCAGCGTTCCACCAGGATGAACAGGTCGGTCCAGACCGTCTGCGGACAGGTATAGCCGCACCAGACCCGGCCGAGCGCCGAAGTGAACAGGAACAGGCCAAGCCCGGCCATGATCAGCAGACCGGCCACGAAATAGAACTCGTGTGGCCAGATTTCGATGAAGAAGAAGAAAAACCGGCGGTTGGCCAAATCCACCAGAACCGCCTGGCTGGGCAGTTCGGGACCGCGGTCCCACCGGAACCAGGGGGTGATGTAATAGACCCCCAAGGTCAGCAGCATGATGATCCATTTCAGGTTCCGGAACCGTCCCGAAACGCGTTTGGGAAAGATCGGCTCCCGTGCAGCATAAAGGTTCGGGGGGGTGTCGTCGCTGGTACTCATGCTTCTATTTCCGATTCTGGCGTCAGCTTTGCTGTATCTGCCATGAGCCTTTGGCAAGGTAATTGATTTGCATCAACGTTGTCTGTGGCGCGGAACGGCGGGATTGAAAGACACGCCGAAAATGCAGGTATGTCGCAGGGCAGTCCCGGGACGCAAGTCGCGCCGCTTTTGGGGCGGCGCGGCTGTTGGTGCTGTAATGATCAGGCCGCGGCGCTTATTCGCCGCCGCCCAACTGGTGCACATAGGTGGCCACCGCGTTGATTTCGGCCGCGCCCAGACGCAGGCCCCAGGCCGGCATCACGCCCGCGCGGGCATAGGTCACGGTCTCGATCAGGGTGTCGTAGTCGCCGCCATAGAGCCAGACCGCGTCGGTCAGGTTCGGCGCCCCAAGATCGCGATTGCCCGTCCCGTCTTCGGAATGGCACGCGGCGCATTCGTTGGCGAAGATTTCGGCGCCCTCGGCGACCATGGCCGCATCATGCGGTTCGCCCGACAGGCTCATCACATAATTGACCACACCTTCGATCTGTTCTTCGCTGAGCAGCTGATCGGCACCGAAGGCCGGCATCAGAGAGAAACGCGCATCCGGGTCGTCTTCGTTACGGATCCCGTGGTTGATGGTGGTCTGGATGGCTTCGATATCGCCGCCCCACAGCCAGGCATCGTCCAGAAGGTTGGGGAAGCCGACCGCGCCAGCCGCGCCCGACCCATGGCACTGGATACACCAGGTCCGGTACACCGCGGCGCCCTTGCTCACGGCGTACTGGTTCAGTCCGGCATCATCGGCGATCACCGACAAATCCGCCGATGCCAGCCGGGAGTCGATCTGGGCATTGGCCGCTTCTGCGGCGGCCAGTTCCTCGACCAGCGCGCCGCGGGTCGAAAAGCCCAGCAGACCGGCCGTCGCCCTGTTCACCATCGGCCAGGCCGGATAGGCGATCGAATATGCGATCCCCCAGACGATGCAGGCATAGAAGGTGTACAGCCACCAACGGGGCATCGGGTTATCGTATTCCTCGATCCCGTCCCAGCTGTGGCCGGTGGTGGGGACCCCGTTTTCGTTTTCAGATTTCTTGCTCATGATTGAGTCTCCTTGCCGCCTTTGCTGGGGCGGACCGCGTCAGCGGTCCGACTCCTCGTCGCTCAGGGGCTTGTCATCGTGCCTGAAAATCATCTCTGCGGTGTCGCGATAGCTCTTTGACCTGCCGGTCAGCACCCAAAGAACCATCCCGACGAAAAACACGAACAGGAAGAGAAGCATCCAACTGTCAGCGAATTCCCGAAGCAGAGTATAGATTTCCATGGCGTCCCCGCTTCCTTACCGGCTTGCGTCCGGCGTGAAGGTCGAGAAATCGACCAATGTGCCCAGCATCTGGAGATAGGCAACAAGCGCGTCCATCTCGGAAATACCCGGCTCTCCATCGAAATTCCGCACCTGCGCCCCGGGATACCGCTCCAGCAGCCCGTCATAGTCGCTGTCCGGATTGGCCTGAGCGGCGAAATCTGCCTTGGCGTTTTCGATCATCTCGTCGGTATACGGCACACCCAGAAGCTTATGGGTCTTCATGTAATCCGCGATGTGACTGGAATGCACCGTGTGGTGCATCAGGAAGGCGTATTTCGGCATCACCGATTCCGGCACCACCGATTGCGGGTCTTCCAGGTGCGCGACGTGCCAGTCATCGGAATACCGGCCGCCAACCCGGGCCAGATCCGGCCCGGTCCGCTTCGATCCCCACTGGAACGGACGGTCATACATCGACTCCGCCGCCAGCGAATAATGCCCGTAGCGTTCGATCTCGTCCCGCATGGGGCGGATCATCTGGCTGTGGCAGACATAGCACCCTTCGCGCTGATAGATCTCGCGCCCCTGAAGTTCGAGCGGAGAGTAGGGGCGCATGCCCTCTACTTCCTCGATCGTGTTCTCCAGGTAAAAGAGCGGTGCGATCTGCACGATGCCCCCGATGGTCACCACGATGAAGCTGAAGATCAACAGCAGCGTCACGTTGGTTTCGAGGATCTTGTGCTTGTTGAGGATAGACATCTGTCGCGCTCCTTACTCGGCCGGAGCCACTGCGGGAGCTTCGGCTTTCGCCTCACCCCGGGTTGCGGTCATCCACAGGTTATAGACCATGATCACCGCGCCGGTGACGTAGAGCACCCCGCCGAGAGCACGGACCACGTACATCGGGAACTTGGCAGCCACGGTATCGGCGAAGGAGTTCACCAGGAAGCCGTTGGCGTCAACTTCACGCCACATCAGGCCTTCCATGATCCCCGTCACCCACATGGAGGCGGCGTAGAGCACGATGCCGATGGTGGCGAGCCAGAAGTGCCAGGACACCATGGACAGCGAATACAGACGTTCGCGGTTCCACAGGCGCGGCACCAGGAAGTATAGCGCGCCGAAGGTAATCATGCCGTTCCAGCCCAAAGCGCCGGAATGCACGTGGCCGATGG
>JAGQRU010000198.1 GCA_020425105.1 Paracoccaceae bacterium | reverse complement strand
TATTGGCGCGGTAGGGCACGGTGGACGGTGAATGGATGTGGCCGCGTCCGTGGCGCGGCAGGAAGGCCATTTTCACGCCGTTCAGCACCCCGGTCAGGATCGCGTCCGATGGGGTGCCCCAGGGGCTGTCCACCGTTTGCCATGCGGCATCGGCCAGCCCGTCGATTTCATACACACCCGATCCGCCGATCACACCAATCACAGTTTCGGTCATTCTACCCGCTTTCGTGTTTGTCCGCTCATGGGCGGACTATGGCACCGGCCCGCGCGCGGGACAATCGCGCAGGCTTATTCCCCGGGGCGTTTCAGTTCGAACACATCCCTGACCACGGCGTAATCGCGATATCCCAGACGCGCCAGAGGCGAAAACAGGGTCACGTCGAAGCGCCCGTCGACCAGAAAGTCGTCGCGCATGTGGATGCCGGTGACTTCGCCGAAGACGGCGAAATTGGCCGCGCCCGGCAGTTGCACGATCTGGGTCAGCCGGCATTCCAGATGGGCGGGGGCTTCGGCGACGCGCGGACAGTCGATCGTGACGCATTCGGCCTTGGCGATGCCGGCGGCGGCGAATTCATCCGCCTCGCGCGGCAGTGCCGCCGCGCTGGCATTCATCGCATCGCGCTGCGCCAGCGCCACGATATTGACGCAGAAAACGCCGGTTTCGCGGATATTGCCGACGCTGTCCTTCGTGTCGCCCCGGTCGGGTTTGGACGAGGTGGACGCGAACATCACCTGCGGCGGGACATAGGCCACCGCGTTGAAGAACGAATAGGGCGCCAGATTGTCCTGGCCGTTGCCGTCGCGGGTGGAAATCCACCCGATGGGGCGCGGCGTGACGATGGCGTTGAACGGGTTGTGGGGAAGGCCGTGACCTTCTTCGGGGCGATAGAACACGGGCGGCCAGGGTCCTTTGCGCGGGCGCCGCTGCGGGCTGTCAGCCTGCTACGACGCGGATCGGCGGGGTCAGCGGATATTCTTCCAGATTGGCGCCGGGGCCAATGCGGTCCACCACGGCAAAAAGACCCGGCGCCGACAGCGGCGTCAACACCCCGTGCCAGGTGCCCCGGTGAAAATTGATGCCCTGGCCCGGCCGGGTCAGGAAAGCGCGAAATCCGTGCGGTCCCGCTGCACCGTCTTCGGCCACGATGACCAGAAACGGTGCCTGGGTCATGGGCAGGAAGGCCTGACTGCCGTCAGGATGGCGTTCGACCAGATCCAGATCGTAGGGCAGGGCGCGGGGCACTGCGTCGAACAGGCTGATCCCCGCGCGCCCGCCGTCGAAGTCCAGTGCCGCGCGATCGTGATACCGGCCGCACAGGCCCTGATTGATCATCTTGTCGGGCGCGCCGCTGGTATCCAGAACGTCCCCGAACGGCGCGAAAGCCGCCGCTGTCAGCGGCTCGGTGGCGATCTGCGCCGGGCGCGGGGTCATGCGAAATGGCTTTCCAGCCGCAGGCGCGCGATGCGTTCGACCTGACGGCAGGCCTCGGACAACTCCTCGTCTGCCGTGTGCGTCAGGCGGCGTTCGAAGGCCGCCAGAATCCCGTCCTTGTCGTGATCGCGCACGGCGATGATGAAGGGAAACCCGAAACGGGTGACATACGCGTCGTTCAGGGTCTCAAACCGTGCCTTTTCCGCATCCGTCAGCGCATCGAGCCCGGCGGAGGCCTGTTCGGCCGTGGACGCATCGGTCAGCCGCTTGGCCTGGGCCAGTTTGCCCGCCAGATCGGGATGGGCCTTCAGCACCGTCAGGCGCTCACCCGGACTGGCGGCGCGGAAGGCGCGGGCCAGCGCGTTGGCAAGACCCGCGGCGGTGTCATGGGCCGGTCCCAGTTCCAGGTCGAAGGCCCGTTCGGCCACCCAGGGGGAGTGTTCGAAAATGCCGCCGAACTGGTCCACGAACCGGGCCTTGTCCATGCGCGACGGGCGTTCGCGGGCCAGCGGCGGATGCTCTGCCTGCCAGTGCCGGGCGATGTCGATCCGGCGGGCGCACCAGACTTCGTCATGGTCCAGCACATGGTCCAGAAACCGCTGCAGCGCCAGAATGCGGCCCGGGCGCCCGGCTAGCCGGCAATGCAGACCCACCGACAGCATCTTCGGCGCGCCCGCTTCGCCTTCGGCGTAAAGCGCATCGAAGCTGTCGCGCAGATACGCGAAGAACTGATCGCCGGAATTGAACCCCTGCGGTGTGGCAAAGCGCATGTCATTGGTGTCGAGCGTATAGGGCACCACCAGCTGGTCGCGCCCGCCCGCTTCGATCCAATAGGGCAGGTCGTCGGCATAACTGTCCGCGACATAGGCGAACTGACCTGTTTCAGCGGCCAGTTCGACCGTGTTCATTGAACAGCGCCCGGTATACCAGCCCTCGGGCGGCGCGCCGGTGACTTCGGTATGCAGGCGGATGGCTTCGGCCATATCCGCCGCTTCGACCGCGCGCGGGGCGTCCTTGTATTCGATCCACTTCAACCCGTGGCTGGCGATTTCCCAGCCCGCCGATTGCATGGCGTCGACCTGTTCGGGGGACCGGGCCAGCGCCGTGGCGACCCCATAGACCGTGACCGGAACGCCGCGGTTGGTGAACAGCCGGTGCAGCCGCCAGAACCCGGCCCGCGCGCCGTATTCATAGAT
>JAGQRU010000004.1:4706-4989 GCA_020425105.1 Paracoccaceae bacterium | reverse complement strand
GATGGTCGGCGAATTCCAGCGGCGCCGCGCCGGTGCCGCCTTCCTTGCCGTCCACCACGATATAATCGGGCACGATGCCGGTTTGCAGCATCGCGCGGACCATGCACATGAATTCCCGGCGGTGGCCGATGCAGAGCTTGAACCCGATGGGTTTGCCGTCCGACAGGTCCCGCAGCCGCCCGATGAATTCGATCATCTCGATGGGGGTCGAAAACTCCGGATGCGCCGCTGGGGAAATGCAGTCTACGCCCAGAGGAATGCCGCGCGCCTCGGCGATCTCGGG
>JAGQRU010000004.1:0-4669 GCA_020425105.1 Paracoccaceae bacterium | reverse complement strand
TGGCGCCCTGGCTCAGCTTCAGTTCGATCATCTTCACTTGCGGATTCTGCGCCTGATCCCGGAACCGCGCCGGATCGAACCGGCCATCCGGGGTCCGGCATCCGTAATACCCCGACCCGATTTCATAGATCAGGTCCGCGCCGCCCTGCAGGTGATAGCGGCTGATGCCGCCTTCGCCGGTGTCCTGTGCGAAGCCGCCTTTCTTGGCACCCTTGTTCAGCGCGAGGATGGCATTGGCGGACAGGGCGCCGAAGCTCATGGCCGAGATGTTGAAGATGGACGCATCATAGGGCTGGCGGCAGGCAGGCCCGCCAATGGTGACGCGGAAGTTCGAATCCTTGATGGTTTTCGGCACCGCCGAATGGGTCAGCCATTCATAGCCGGCATCATAGACTCGGCGGCGGGTGCCGAAGGGGCGTTTGTCTTCGACCCCTTTGGCGCGCTGATAGACCAGCGACCGCTGTTCGCGCGAAAACGGCTCTTCGTCATTGTCGGCTTCGATCAGGTATTGGCGGATTTCGGGGCGGACGCCTTCGAACAGGAACCGCATATGCCCCAGCACCGGATAGTTGCGCAGGATCGCGTGGCGCGGCTGGACCAGATCATAGGTGCCAAGCGCGGCCAGGGCGCCGAACACCATGAAGGGCAGGGCGAACCACAGGCTGAAGGGCAGGCCGATCAGCGACAAGAGCGCCAGAACGACCGCCGCCAGATAGGGATAGAACCGTGTCATGACACACCCTCCAGACCCGCGCTGATCGCGATGTCGAGCTTGTCGACGAGTTCGTCCAGTTGCGCGTCCTCGATGATGAAGGGCGGGGCGAGCAGGATGTGATCCCCGCGCCGGCCGTCGATGGTGCCTGACATGGGATAGCAGATCAGCCCGGCGGCAAAGGCAGCCTTCTTGATCTTGCCGGCGACGCCCAGCGACGGATCGAACGGGTCCTTCGTGGTCCGGTCCCGCACAAGCTCGATCCCCCGGAACAGGCCCCGCCCGCGCAGGTCGCCCACATGCGGATGCTGGCCGAACCGGTCCGCCAGCCGGTCCGCCAGCGCATCGCCCTTTGCGGCGACCCGGGGCAGCAGGTTGCGGTTCAGGATCGCGCCGACCACGGCCCGGCCCGCCGCCGCCGCGGTCGGGTGGCCGATATAGGTGTGCCCGTGCTGGAAGAAGCCTGACCCGCTGGCAATCGCGTCATAGATCTCGCCGGTGCACAGCATGGCGCCGATGGGCTGATATCCGGCGCCCAGACCCTTGGCGATGCACACGATATCGGGGGCAACGCCATCCTGTTCGCAGGCAAAAAGCGTCCCGGTGCGCCCCATGCCGCACATGACCTCGTCAAGGATCAACAGCACCCCGTAGCGGTCGCAGATATCGCGGATCCGTTTGAAATACCCGGGGGCAGGGGCCAGCGCGCCCGCGGTCGCGCCCACGACGGGTTCGGCCATGAAGGCCATGACCGTGTCAGGGCCCAGCCGCAGAATCTCTGCCTCCAGCGCATCGGCGGCGCGGCGTCCATAGGCCTCGGCGGTTTCGCCATCCTGACGGAGCCGGTATTCATAACACGGGTCGATATGGCTGACATCCAGCAGCAGCGGCCCGAACTGCGCCCGGCGCCATTCATTGCCGCCCGCGCTGAGCGCGCCGATGGTGTTGCCATGATAGCTTTGCTTGCGCGCGATCAGCTTGCCGCGCTGCGGTTGGCCCTTTTCGACCCAGTACTGGCGGGCCAGCTTGATCGCGGCCTCGGTCGCTTCGGACCCGCCCGATACCAGATAGACGCGGTCAATCCCGGGCGGGGCGTTTTCGATCAGCAGGTCGGCCAGATCCTCGGCCGCTTGCGAGGTGAAGAAACCGGTATGCGCGAAGGCCAGCTGGTCGAGCTGCGTCTTGATCGCCGCGATGATTTCCGGATCGCCATGGCCAAGACAGGACACCGCCGCGCCGCCCGAGGCGTCGAGATACTGTTTGCCCGCGGCATCCCGCAGGTAGCAGCCTTCGCCGCCGGCGGCGACAGGCGGAAGCTGGCGGGTATGGCGGGGAAAGATATGTGACATCCGGCGTCCTCCTTGGTCGGGGTCGTGGCGCCCCTTTCAGGTCCTTGCTTAGCACCTGACAGGGGATCCGCAAAACATGGCGCGAAAGGTTCCGTCCTGTCACCTGCCTATCGGCGCGCCACACAATCGCATGAATGTGACGGGCCGGCGGGCCCGGGGTCTGGCAATCCGGCGCGGGTATTGCGAGCGAAACCGGCGCATCGGCGGCACTTTCCGGGATAAAATCTCAGGCACCACCGGCGATCGTGTATGATGATTCCGTGTGACGAACAGTGCCGGTGAATCGCCGGGTTTCTGAACGATGCTGCCGCCAAGGCCGCAAATAGTGAACGGCGACGCAAGGTCAACCGGCCTTAAACGTTGCCCGACGGATTTCGGCTGCTAGGCTGAAATCCTAAAAAGCGGCGAAAACGCCGCAGTAAGTGCGATCAAATGATCCAGCAATTCAGGGGAGCAATACATGAAACCATTCAAATTCGCGTTGGTCTCGGCGGCGATGGCGCTGGCAGCCACAACGGTGACGGCGCAAGATCGCTTCATCACCATCGGCACCGGTGGGCAAACGGGCGTCTACTTCGTCGTCGGCCAGTCGATCTGCCGTCTGGTGAACCGCGGGTCGGCCGAGCACGGCCTGAAATGCACCGCGCCGTCCACGGGCGGGTCGATTGCCAATATCAACGCAATCGCAGCCGGGGACATGGATATGGGCGTGGCCCAATCCGACTGGCAGTATCACGCCTATAACGGCACCTCCGAATTCGAAGGCCGTCAGTTCGACAAGCTGCGCGCGGTCTTTTCCGTGCACGGAGAGCCGTTCACCGTCGTTGCCCGTGCCGATAGCGGCGCGAAATCCTTCAACGATCTGTTCGGCAAGCGGGTGAATGTCGGCAACCCGGGATCCGGTCAGCGCGCGACGATGGAGGTCGTGCTGCAGGCGATGGGCAAATCGGATGACGATTTCGCGCTGGCGTCCGAGCTGAAGCCTGCGGAACAGTCCGCGGCGCTGGGCGACAACAAGGTGGATGCGATCATCTATACGGTCGGCCATCCCAACGGGTCGATCCAGGAAGCCACTTCGACGGTCGATGCGGTCATTCTGCCGGTAACGGGTGAGGCCATCGACACGCTGGTCGCCGAAAACCCCTATTACGCCAAGGCGACCATCCCGGGCGGGATGTATAAGGGGACCGACGCCGATGTCGAAACCTTCGGGGTCAAGGCAACCTTCGTGACCTCGGCGGATGTGCCGGACGATGTGGTCTATACGGTCGTGAAAGCGGTCTTCGACAATTTCGACCGCTNNGCTTCAAGGGCCTGCACCCGGCCTTTGCCAACATCACCGAGGCGGACATGATCAGCACCGGGCTCAGCGCGCCTCTGCACCCCGGTGCCGAGAAATACTATCGCGAGCGCGGCTGGATCGAATGATCCTGACCGGCCGCTAACGGGCCTCGGTGGCCTCGCGCGTCAGGCGCGGGGCCGACCCGACGGCCATCCGAACAAGTGACCGCCGGGCGCATGCCGTGCGCCCGCGGATCGGGCGAACGGGGACAAAGATCATGACCAACGACAAGCAATTCGAAGCAGCGGCGGTGGAACAGGCCGCGGCGGGCCATGCCGGGCTGAGCCAGGCGGAAATCGACGAACTGGTTGCCTCCGCCGATACGGGCGGGCGGTCCCCGTCGCCTCCGGTCGCGCGGCTGATCATGATCACGGCCATCGTCTGGTCGCTGTTCCAGCTTTGGATCGCCAGCCCGCTGCCCTTCATGCTGCGGTTCGGGGTGTTCAACGATACCGAGGCGCGGTCGATCCATCTGGCCTTCGCCTTGTTCCTTGCCTATGCCGCCTATCCCGCGGCCCGGACACGGGTGCAGCTTGGCCTTGCGGTTGTGATCCCCGTCGCCCTGAGTTTCCTGTTCATGTATGGCGGCAAGGCCGGGGTTCCGGTTTGGTGGGTCCCCATTATCGGTCTGGCCGTTGTCGCCGCGATCCTTCTGGGGTCGCCCAAGGACCGCATCCCGCCCTGGGAATGGGCGCTGGGCATCGCGGGCGCGGTTGCGTCTCTTTACCTCTACTTCTTCTATGACTCGATCGCCGGGCGGGTCGGCGCGCCGATCCTGCAGGATTACGTGATTGCCGTCATCGGGCTGCTGGTGCTGCTGGAGGCCACGCGCCGCGCCTTGGGACCGGCCCTGATGATCGTCGCGACGGTGTTTCTGGCCTATACGTTCCTGGGCCCGCTGATGCCGGGGATCATCGCCCATAAGGGCAATTCGCTCAGCGAGGTCGTGAACCATCAATGGATCACCACCGAAGGCGTCTTCGGCATTGCGCTGGGCGTTTCGACCTCTTTCGTCTTCCTCTTCGTGCTGTTCGGGTCGCTGCTGGATAAGGCGGGCGCCGGCAATTACTTCATTCAGGTCGCCTTTTCGCTGATGGGGCACATGCGCGGCGGGCCCGCCAAGGCGGCGGTGGTGTCGTCGGCCATGACCGGGCTGATTTCAGGGTCCTCCATCGCCAACGTCGTGACCACAGGCACCTTCACCATTCCGCTGATGAAACGGGTGGGCTTTTCCGCCGAAAAGGCCGGCGCGGTCGAGGTCGCCTC
>JAGQRU010000197.1 GCA_020425105.1 Paracoccaceae bacterium | reverse complement strand
CGTCGAACCAGTTCGAAAGCGCGGCGTTCATCCGGTCGCGCGCCGGGGTGCGGTATCCCGATATCCAGTATCACTTTCTGCCCATCGCCGTGCGCTATGACGGGCAGGCGGCGGCGGAAGGCCACGGCTTTCAGGCCCATGTGGGGCCGATGCGATCGCCGTCACGCGGCGCCGTCACGCTGCGGTCGGGCGATCCGGCGGAGGCGCCGAAGATCCTGTTCAACTATATGAGCACCGAACAGGACTGGCAGGACTTCCGCACCTGCATCCGCCTGACGCGGGAGGTCTTCGCCCAGGACGCCTTCAAACCCTTCGTGAAACACGAAATCCAGCCCGGCGCGGCTCTGCAGAGCGACGCCGACCTGGATGGGTTTCTGCGCGAACATGTGGAAAGCGCCTATCACCCCTGCGGGACTTGCCGGATGGGCCGGCGCGACCATCCCTTGGCGGTGGTGGACACCGATTGCCGGGTGATCGGCGTCGATGGGTTGCGGGTGGCCGACAGCTCCATCTTCCCGCGGATTCCGAACGGGAACCTGAACGGCCCGTCGATCATGACCGGGGAAAAGGCGGCCGACCACATTCTGGGCAAGGGTCTGCTGGCGCCAATGAATGATGCGCCGTGGATCCACCCGGACTGGCAGACCGCGCAGCGCTGATCGCTTCCGCGCGGTCAGGACGCCTCAGCGCGCGGTGACGCGCAGGCCCATATGGCGGTTCACGTCCTTGTAAAGCAGATAGCGGAAGATGCCCGGCCCGCCTGCATAACATGCCTGCGGGCAGAACGCGCGCAGCCACATGAAATCGCCCTTTTCGACCTCCACCCAATCCTGGTTCAGGTGATAGACCGCCTTGCCTTCCAGCACATAGAGCCCGTGTTCCATCACATGGGTTTCGGCAAAGGGGATCGCCGCGCCGGGGCGCATGGACACGATGTTCACATGCATGTCGTGGCGGATATCAGCGGAATCGACGAACCGTGTCGTGGCCCAGGCGCCGTCAGAACCGGGCATCGGTTCGGGGGCGATGTCGGCTTCGTTGGTCACGAACGCCTCGGGCGCGGGGATGCCGTCGACCGTCTGATATTCCTTGCGGATCCAGTGAAACACCGCCCGGTCGCCGGACCGGTTGTGCAGGCGCCACGCGCAGGCAGGCGGCAGATAGGCGTATCCGCCCGGGCCCATCTCGTGGGTTTCGGCGCCGATGGTCAGCGTCACCTGACCGGATACCACAAACAGCACGGCTTCGGCGCCGGAATCCGGCTCCGGGCGGTCGCTGCCGCCGCCGGGTGCCACATCGACGATGTATTGCGAAAACGTCTCGGCAAAGCCCGACAGGGGGCGCGCCAGCACCCAGGCACGGGTCTGGTCCCAATGCGGGAACCGGCTGGTGACGATGTCGGACATGGTGCCGCGCGGGATCACCGCATAGGTTTCGGTGAAGACCGCCCGGTCAGTCAGAAGCACGTTCTGGCCCGGAAGCCCGCCCTGCGGCGTATAGTATGTCGGAGCCTTCATCGGCCTGCCCTTCCTGTCCTTTACCCAACCCAGTTACTGCGGATCGGGGGGACGAGGAAAGGTCTATCGCGGCGCAGGTCGCCCTGCGGCACGCCGGATCACGCCATATCGGCAGCGTCGCGGGCAATTGCCGGAATATCGGCGCGGCTGATATCCAGGTCGCGCAGGTCGCGGTCCGAAAGCGCCATCAGTTCGTCAAAGGTCCGACGGTAAGCGGCGCGCCGTTTTTGATGGTCCTTCAGAATGTCGATGCCGCGCTGGATGCGGTCGGCGATGGAATCTTCGAAACGGCGGATGTCACTGGTAAGTGTCATGACAGGTATCCTTGGTTTAAGGGGGGTGGCAGGTGTCCTGCTTGCGATCCACATTTATGCGAATGCTGCAATTGCACAATGCACGATACAGCAATCCCGCAATGCTGCGAGTGCATAATGACATTATTGCACGTTAAAACAATGTATTGAGGGCGATTCCTGCGCTGTTTCAGGCCGAAATGTCAGAACAATCCTGCTCTTCCGGGCCGGTATCGATGCGGGTCACATCGCGCGCGGTGGCCGCAAATTCCGGCGTTTCCCCCAGCGACTCGGCAGGCACAGGCAGGCGCCGCCGCCAGTTCGGATGCTCCAGAACGGTGCCGGGAAGGTTCGGTTGTTCGTCAAGGCCAAGCACGTCTTCGATCTGCACCGCGACCAGCCGTGCCCGGCAGCGGCCCAGATAGCGGTTCAGCGCGGGCAGGCTGCCCTCCACCACTTGGGCGGCCTGATCGAAGGCGGCGACCTCTGCCTGCCGGGACGTTCTGGCGCTGGCGGCGGCTTCGGGGCGCATGTGCCCGATCTTCTCCCACCAGTCGATGTCGCGCCCCCGGCGCCAGCCGCGCCAGGTGGGAAGATCGTGGGTGGAAAAGCTGGTCAGACTGTTTTCGTCAATCTCTTCGGCGCGGCGATAGCGCAGATCCGGGCCATCCGTGCGTTCGAAAAGCGCCACGCGGCACCCCAGGATCCCCGAGGCATCCAGATCCGCGCGCAGCCCGTCGGGGACATTGCCCAGATCTTCTCCGATGACCGTGGCGCCCGCGCGCTGCGCTTCGATCCGGACGACCGCCAGCAGGGCGGCCTTGGGCATGGTGACATATGCGCCCGGCAGGCCCCCTTCGGGCACCCAGAACGCTCGCTCAAAGCCCAGAATATGGTCGATGCGCAGCAGCCGGGCAAAGCGGAACTGCGCGCGCAGGGTGTCGATCAGCGCCTGAAACCCGGTTCGGGCCAGAGCGACCGGGTTGAACGGCGCCAGACCCCAGGTCTGGCCGTCCGGCGAAAATCCGTCCGGCGGCGCGCCGAGCGAAACCCCGCGGGTGAAGACCGCGCCATCGGCCCAGGTTTCGGCGCCCGTGGGGTGGGTTCCGACCGCCAGATCCAGGTACAGCCCATGCGCCATGCCCGTCGCGCGGGCGGTGGCGCACACCGCGTCAAGCTGATCCGCTGCGCGCATCTGGGCCCAGATGTGATAGAGCAGAGCAGGGCGTTCGGCTGCGGCAAAGGCCGCGACCTCGGGCCCATCGGGGTCGCGATACGCGGCGGGCCAATCGGTCCAATAGGGCCCGAAGCGATCCGACAGCGCCTGATGGGTGGCGAAACGCCAAAGCCCGGCATCTCCGGCGGTGCCATGACTTTCAGCCGCCTGCAGCGCGGCGCCGCCTTCGGCCGCGAACGCGGCCCGCAGAGCCGCGTGTTTGCGGGGCAGATCCGTCGCGTAGTCGATCAGCTCTCCCGGCAGGCCATCCGCATCGGGAACCGCGATATGCGCGGTGTTCAGCCGCTGACGGCTGGACGGCATATAGGGGCTAAACGCCCCGGCATCGTTCGGAAATCCCGCATGCACCGGGTTGATGCCGACGAAACTGGCACCGCCGCGGCCCAGACCCGCCACCGCGCGGCGCAGATCCTCATAATCGCCAAAGCCGCCTTGCGCTGCCGTGCGCAGACCGTAAAGCGGCAGCGTTACGCCCCAGCACCGGGCGGGCTGGGGCAGGCGCGCCGGCGCCGACAGCAGCAGGGTTTCCGCGCCCGCAAAGCTCAGCCGGTGATAGCCGGGGGGCAGGGCGGGCAAGGCTATATGACCTTCCGCGACGCCGCCCGTCGTGGTGCCATCCTCAAGCGCAAGCTGCCATGGACCGTCCGCCGCGCCCGTCGCGATCCGCGTGGGCGCCTCTGCGGTGACAACAAGCCAGAGCGGCAGCGCCCGCGCCTCCGCGGCCAGTTCCGCGGCGCTGTCGCGGATTTCAGCGTCGGTCGCGGCGGCAATGCCCATGGCCCCCAGCACCGCCTGAAGCGTGTCGCGCGGGGTTTCGCGCAGGGTCTGGGTGACGTCCTTGTAACGCAGGGCAATCCCGGCCCGTTCCGCCAGATCGGTCAGCGCGTCGGTCATTCGGTGGCCTCCAACCGGAAGACGCTGACGGATGTCGCGGCAACCTGGGCGATGGGCGACGGGATCGGCACAACGTCAAAGGACTGGTCCGCGGTATCGATACAGCGGCACCACCGTTGGCCCGCCGGGGGCGGGGGCAGTTTGACATCCGCCGCGTCCGAGGCGTTGAAGACCAGAAACAGCGCGGCTTCGGTATAGGCATATTCCGGCGTTCCCGACGCCGTGCGCATTTCCACCGCTACCAGTTTCAGGCGCGGGTTTTCCCAATCGGCCCGTTGCATCGCCGCCCCGTCGCCGCGCCACCAGAACAGATCGGGTTTGCCATCGGTCGCGCGTTCCTGCGAATGCAGAAACAACTTCTGGCGCAGCACCGGATTGGCCTTGCGGAAGGCGATCAGCGCGCGGGTGAAGTCAAGAAACGCGGGGTCGACAGCATCCCAGTCGATCCAGCCGATGTCATTGTCCTGACAATACGCGTTGTTGTTGCCCTGCTGGCTGTTGCCCAACTCGTCCCCGGCCAGGATCATGGGCGTTCCCTGCGACAAAAGCAGCGTCGCCATCAGGTTGCGCCGCCGCTGTATCCGGGCGGCCTGCAGCCGCTTGTCGGATGTCGCGCCTTCCACCCCCATATTGTCCGAGAAGTTTTCCCCGTGCCCGTCGCGGTTGTCCTCGCCATTGGCGTCATTGTGCTTCTGGTTGAAGCTGACCAGGTCCGCGAGGGTGAACCCGTCATGGGCGGTCACCAGATTGACCGAGGACGTGGCCGCGCGCCCGGAATGATCGAATTGCGTCGCCGATCCCAGCAGCCGTTCGGCCAGCTCTTTCGCCTGCCCGCCATCGCCGCGCCAGAACCGGCGCACCCCGTCGCGGTACTTGTCGTTCCATTCCAGAAACGGCGGTGGAAAGGCCCCCAGCTGATACCCGCCGGGGCCGATATCCCAGGGCTCGGCGATCAGTTTCACATTGGACAGCACCGGTTCCTGCCGCAGCGCATCGAAGAAGGCGCCGCCTCGGTCGAAGCCATGATCGGTGCGCCCCAAGGTGGAGCACAGATCGAAGCGGAACCCGTCCACATGCATGACTTCGACCCAGTAGCGCAGCGAATCCATCACCATGCGCAGCACCATCGGGTGGTCGAGGTTCAGCGTGTTGCCGGTGCCGGTATCGTTCACGTAATAGCGCCGGTCGCCGGCCAGCCGGTAATAGCTGGCATTGTCCAGCCCGCGGAAACACAAGGTCGGGCCCAGCTGGTTGCCTTCGCAGGTGTGGTTATAGACCACGTCCAGAATGACCTCGATCCCGGCCGCATGCAGGCGGGCCACCATCTGCTGGAATTCGGCGATCTGACCCTGACGCAGATAGCGCGGCTCGGGCGCGAAAAAACCCAGCGTCTGATAGCCCCAATAATTGACCAGTCCCTTGTCGACCAGAAAGCGGTCGTTCAGGAAGGCCTGCACCGGCAGCAATTCGATGGCCGTGACGCCAAGCCGGTTCAGGTGTTCCAGAACCGCATCCGATGCCAGACCGAGGAACTTGCCCTGTTCGACCACATCGGGATGGCGGGCGGTCAGACCCTTCACATGGGCTTCGTAAATGACGCTTTCAGCGATGGGCGTGTGCGGCGCATGGGTGCGGCCCCAGGAAAACGCCGGGTCCTCGACAATCGACCGGGGCATGAAAAAGGCGCTGTCGCGGGTGTCGAAGGACAGATCGGCGCGCGGCGCGCCCACGGTGTAGCCCATCAGCGCATCGTGCCAGATCGGATGCCGGCTGAGCCGCTTGGCATAGGGATCGATCAGCAGCTTG
>JAGQRU010000196.1 GCA_020425105.1 Paracoccaceae bacterium | reverse complement strand
TCCGGGCGCGCGACATGATCCATTATCAGGAGATCTATCGCGACCGCATTCTGACCCTGCCGCATATCGCCGATATCGAAGCGCTGATGCGGGTCGCCACCATCAAGGAAGACGAAAGCCTGCCGTTGTGACCGAGCTCGACGATATAGACCGGGCGCTTCTGCGGGCGCTGGTCCGGGATGCCGGGCAAAGCGCGGGCGCTCTGGGGCGGCAGCTGGGGTTGAGCCAACCCGCCACCTGGCGCCGCATCCGCCGTTTGCAGGAGGCGGGGATTCTGGCTGGCCGCCGGTTGGATCTGGACCCGGTGAAGCTGGGCTTCGGCGTCACGGTGTTTCTGGGCATCAAGCTGGCGGCGCGCGGCCGTACCAGCCTTGAGGATTTCGAACGCGCCATTACCGCGATCCCTGAAGTGCAGGCGGTCCATCATGTGCTGGGACGGTTCGATTACCGCGTCCGCGTCGTCGCCCGCGATCTGGAGGATTTCGAACGGGTGCTGCGCCGCCGGATCATGACCCTGCCAGCGGTGGGGGATATCGAATCCAATGTGCTGCTCAGCGAAGAAACCCGCCCGGGACCGCTCGGCTGATCTGCGATTGGCGCTTGGCCTTGCCCCGCGCTTCGCGCTAGCCCTTGGACAGAAGCGAAGGGAGGCAGACCATGGCAGCGTTGACAGATATCGACCCCGGGGGGTTGGACGAATTTTCGGTCGTGTTCACCGACCGGTCTCTGAACCACATGTCGAAGACCTTTCAGCAGGTCATGCGCGATATCAGCGCCATGCTGAAAGAGGTCTATCACGCCGACGCCGTGGCGCTGGTCCCCGGGGGCGGCACCTATGGGATGGAGGCGGTCGCACGGCAATTCGCCCGGGGCGCGCGTACTCTGGTCGTGCGCAACGGGTGGTTTTCCTATCGGTGGAGCCAGATCTTCGAAACCGGCGGGTTTGCGGCAGAAAGCACGGTGATGAAAGCGCGTCAGACGGGCAATGGGGTGACATCGCCCTTTGCCCCGGCGCCGATTGATGAGGTCGTGGCGCGGATCCGTGACGAAAAGCCCGATCTGGTGTTCGCCCCGCATGTGGAAACCTCGGCCGGTGTGATCCTGCCTGACAGTTATGTCGCCGCGCTGGCCGCTGCGGCGCATGAGGTCGGCGCGCTGATGGTTCTGGACTGCATCGCGTCGGGCTGCGCCTGGGTCGATATGGCGGCCATCGGGGTGGATGTGCTGATCTCGGCCCCGCAAAAGGGATGGTCGGCCTCGCCCTGTGCCGGGCTTGTGATGATGGGGCCGCGCGCGGTGGCGCGGCTGGAGCAGACCCAATCGGACAGCTTCGCGCTGGATCTGAAGAAATGGCACCAGATTATGCAGGCCTATGAGGCGGGCGGCCATGCCTATCACGCCACCATGCCCACCGATGCGCTGCGCGCCTTCCGCGACACGATGGCGGAAACCCGCGGCTATGGGTTTGAACGGCTGCGCGCGGCGCAGTGGGAACTGGGCGAAGGCGTACGCGCCATGCTGGCCGCGCGCGGCATCGTGTCGGTGGCGGCGGACGGGTTCGGCGCGCCGGGCGTGGTTGTCAGCTATACGACGGATCCGCAGATCCAGAACGGCGCCAAATTCGCGGCCGAGGGCATGCAGATTGCCGCCGGGGTGCCGCTTGCCTGCGATGAACCCGACGGCTTCATGACCTTCCGGTTGGGGCTGTTCGGGCTCGACAAGCTTTATGACGTGTCCGGGACGATGGCACGGCTTCAGGCCGCGTTCGACAAGGTCCTGTGATCTGTTGCGGGGCTGGCCGTGTGTGCCGGGTCAGCCCTTCGCGCCCAGCCCCATCTGCATCAGCCGGCGGCGCAGCGGGCTGATGCCATAAAGCGCGGCCAGTCCGGCGCGGCGCAGGTCGCGCAGCGGGCGCGGTTCCAGCATCGACGCGCGGTTGAGCAGATCGACCCCGGCGATGCGGGCGGCGACGTCCGGCCGCCGGGCCCGGTGATAGGCCGCCAGCATCGGCGCGGTGCCCAGCCCGTCGGGATCGGCTTCGGCCAGATCCAGAAGCACCGTCAGATCGGCCAATGACATGTTCAGCCCCTGCGCACCAATCGGCGGCACCACATGCGCGGCTTCGGCCATCAATGCGGTGCGGGGGGCGTCGAACCGGTCCGCGATCTGGCTGATGATCGGCCACAGGGTGCGGCGGCTGGCCAGTGTCAGCGGGCCGTAAAGCGCGCCGGACCGGGCCGTGGCGGCGGCGCTGAAGCTGGCGTCGGACAGGGCCATCAGCCGGTGCGCTTCGGGGCCGTGTTCCATCCACACTACGGCCGAACAGGGCTTGCCGTCATGGTCGGGCAACGGCACCAGAGTGAAGGGGCCGCCCGAGCGGTGGATCTCGGTCGACACATTGTCATGCGGCGTGTCGTGGGTCACCGCGAAGGCGAGCGCTTTCTGCGCGTATCGGGTCGTGCGCACCCCGATGCCCGCCCGTTGCCGCACGGTCGAGTTGCGCCCATCGGCGGCCACCACCATGCGGGCGCGGATCTGCGTGCCGTCGGACAGGCTCACCACCGCTTCTTCGGCGCGCGGCAGCACATCGGAGACGGCGACGCCGGTGCGGTGGTCCACTTCGGTGCGCTCCGCCAGCGCAGCCACGAATTCGCGCCGCAGCAGCCAGTTGGGCAGGTTCCATCCAAAGGGATGATCGCCGATTTCCGCGGCGTCGAAATCACGGGTCAGCCGCGGCGCGGGCGTGGCGCCGCCCGCATCGACAATGCGCATGACCTGCAAGGCGCTCGCATGGGGTGCCAGCCGGTCCCAAAGCCCGATTCGGGCCAGCAGGTTGCGCGACGGCTGCAGGAATGCGGTGCTGCGCAGATCGGCGCCGGTGGCATCACGTTCGGTGACCGGCGGTTCCGGGTCCACGCAAAGACAGCGCAGCCCCAGATGGCTGAACGCCGCAGCGGCGGCGAGCCCTGCGATCCCGCCACCTGCAATTACGATATCGGTTTCGGCTGGCGTCGCGGTCATCATCATTCCCTTCCCGGTGCGGCGCCATCATAAGACTTTGCCGGGCGCGGGGCGAGGGCGGCGTCTGGCCGCGCGGCGGGTCTTAGCCGCGGGAAATCCAGATCAGCATGACGAAGACCAGAAAGACCAGCGCCAGCGCCGGGATGATCAGCCCGGCAAAGCCGAGAAGCGCCCAGGCGCCGCCCCACAGCACCACAGCCAGAATGGCGCCAAGCAGCGCCTTGAGTTCGGTGGCGGTCCAGCCGCGCGACTGAGGCAGGTGGTCGGTCATGATCGTGTCCCTTGATAACATCTTCAATCCAGGATTTCTTCTGTCTGGACGACCGGCGGGGGCAACGCAAACCCACCGATGGTCGCAGGGGCGGTCAGCAGACGATCCGGCGCAGGAAGCCGGTCAGGTCGTCGGTATGGAAATGCACATGCGGTGCCGGCTCGGGATCGGCGGCCACAAGGACCGTGCCCAGACCCATGTCGTGCGGGATGCGCAGATTTCGGCTGTCGTCTTCGAACATCACCGCATCGCCGGGTGTCAGTCCGGCCCGGGTGAAAACTGTTTCGAAGGCCTCTCGCCGGGGCTTGGGGTGAAAATCTGCGTGTTCCACACCGAACACTCCGTCAAACAGGCCGGACAGCCCGCACGCGGCAAGCACCCGCTCCGCATAGGGGGCAGATCCGTTGGTGAACACGATCTTGCGGCCCGGCAGGGCGGCGATGGCCGCGCGCAGATCCGGGTCGTGGCACAGATGGTCGAGCGATATGTCGTGCACATCCACGAGATAGGGTTCGGGATCCACCCCATGTTCGGCCATCAGACCCGCCAGCGTCGTCCCGTACCGGGCCCAATAGCTGCGCCGAAGGTGATCGGCTTCGGCCCGCGCCACCCCGAGCGCGGCCATGACATACGCGGTCATGCGGATTTCGATCTGATCGAACAGCCGTGCCTGCGGGGGGTACAGCGTGTTGTCCAGATCGAAGACCCAATGCTGTCGGGGGCGCAAGGAATGGGGCATGAACCCGAAATGACACCTTGTCGCATATACGACAAGGGTCTGCTTGCTCTTTCGCCGGTGCTGGCGGTACTTTGCACCGTAAGGAGGATCCGATGTCGGTCAGCAAGAGTCCCCACAAGGATGCGTATGAGCTTATCCTGGACGCCATTGATGTCGGCGTCTTCCGGCCCGGCGACCGGCTGGTGGAATCGGAACTGGCCGAGCAGTTCGGTGTATCGCGCACCCCGATCCGCGAGGCGCTGCAGCGTCTGGAGACCCAGTCGCTGCTGACCCGCGACGGGCGCAGCCTGATTGTGGCATCGCTCGATCACAATCAGCTGGCGGAACTGTATGTGGTTCGGGCGGAGCTTGAAGGTCTGGCGGCCAGACTGGCGGCGCAGCATGCGACCGCCGAAGAAATGCGCGTGCTGCGCGGCATGGTGACGGCGGATCAGGAATTCATCGACGACCCCGCGGCCTTGGTGCGCGCGAACAAGCGATTTCACCATCAGATCCATCTGGCATCGCACAACCGGTATCTGGTGCAGCAGCTTGATCTCGTGCACAGAACCATGGCGCTTCTGGCCTCCACGTCGCTGGCGGTGGAAGGGCGGGGCGAAAAGGCCTTGGCCGAACATGCCGCTATCGTGGCCGCAATCGAGGCCCGAGACGGCGACGCCGCGAGCGCGGCGCTGAAAACCCACATCTCCACGGCGTTTGAAACGCGGCTTCGGCTGGATTCGATCGATCTTGATGCGGCGGAATAGGGGCTAAGCCGGAATTGCGTCGAAAGCTGTGACCGGCGTGCTGCTTTCCCCATGCGCCGTCTTGTCCCAGAAGAACGGCCGGTATGCCATTTCCACCAAGGCTTTTAGCGCGGCGAAGGTTTGCAGCATGAAATAGGGGTTCATGATGACGATCCACGGGATCAGACCGCTCTGCGATGTGCGGCGGAGCGCGATGGCCGCAAGGGTGATGTTCACGGCTTCCGATGCCAGCAAAAGCACGCTTACCGCCAGAATCGCTTCACCTGACAACATGCCATTCAGCGGATGCGGCTGTCCCAGGGCCAGAAGCCACCAGCTCCACAGGATCGGTGCCAGCAGGGCCTGAACGATAGCGCCGAGCAGGATCACCTGCAGCCCCAGAAAACCCCGGGGGCCGAGTTCACGCCACAGACGCACCGGATGCCGCATATGGGTGGCATAGGTCATCGCATAGCCCTTCATCCAGCGCGACCGTTGCCGGATCCATGGCCAGACGCGGCAATTGGCTTCCTCCAGCGTCGTGCTGTCGATCAGTTCCGTCCGATAGCCATAGCGGGTCAGACGGATACCAAGATCGGCGTCCTCCGTGACGTTATAGGCATCCCACGCGCCGATATGTTCCAGGATCTCGCGCCGGAAAAACAAGGTGGTGCCCCCTAAGGGGATCGGCAGGCCAAGCCGCGCAAAGCCTGGCAGAACGACTGAAAACCATTGCGCGTAGTCGATGGCAAAGCAACGCGACAGCCAGTTCTGCCCGGTGTTGTAGAACCCCAGACGCCCTTGCAGGCAGGCGACATCGGCAGGGGCGTTGGCAAATCGTGTGACCACCCGGGCGATTTGATCGGGATCGGGTGCGTCTTCGGCGTCGTATACGCCCACGATCGTGCCCCGGCATTGGTCCAGCGCATAATTCAACGCGCGCGGCTTCGTCTTGACCGCCCCCGGCGGCGCGGTGATGACCCGGAACGCCGGGCCCAGTGCCGTCTTCCGCAGGCAGGTGCGCGTGATTGCGTCATCGGATTCGACGATCAGACAGATATCCAGCAATGCTTCGGGATATTTGATCCGGGCGAGCCGCTTGACCAGATGCTCGGCAATCCTGTCTTCGCGGTAAAGCGGCACCAGCAGGGACACGACCGGGCGCCGCATCTGGGTTGGGGGGTGTAGCGGCACCACATTGGTTCCCGGAGCGGAGGCCGGCGCGCGGGTCAGCGCGGCGATCCCCGCCGCAGCCTTCAACGTGGTCAGCGCGGCCAGAGCGGTCAGCGCCAGCGCGGTCAGGCCCAGAAAGGTCGGCCCGGGAAACAGAGTGACCAGCGTGGCGAAGGCGCCGATGGTGCCCAGGCTTCCGATCCGAAACGGGCGGCTGTCCCAGGCCCGGCAGCTTTCCGGTTCCGGCAGACGCAATTCATTGCGCCGCCGCACATCACCGGGAAAACACAGCTGAAGGCATTCGCGAAAATCCGTGTCGCGGCACAGCGCCAGCATGATCGGGCCAAACAGGGCCTCCAGCCGTTCACGCTCCTGTTCGAAATGATCGGGATAGACGGCGGCAATCACCGTCGCGCCACCGATGCGGCGCCAGGGCAGCAGCCGTAGCCGCAGGCACGTGTCGAACCCCAGGGACTGCACCAGCATCGGATCGGGGGGGATGCTGGTCACGTCGATTCTGCGGCTGCGCCACTGGTCCTCCAGGGCGCTCAGCAAGTCGTCTTCGTTCAGGTCGGTTTCGGTTCGCAGCAGATCGCCAAGCCGCACCGCCATGGTGGTTTGGCGTGACAAGACCTTTTCCAACTGCGCGGTGGTAATCATCTGGCGCGTGCACAGGATTTCCCCAAGCCGGGCGCGCGGACGCGCGGCCACCGCCGAAGCGGCGGCTGCGGACCCCTGTGCGGGGACGACTGTCAGCCGGTGACCATCCATGGCCGGGTTCCTTTTTTGGACCCGACGAGGTTATCCACAGGATGGTTAATTCGCGTTTAATTCAAATGCGATGGAATTTCCTACCCGATGGCGGCGCGGAACCGCTCGAACAGATAGAAGCTGTCTTGCGGCCCCGGGCTGGCCTCGGGGTGGTGCTGTACCGAAAACACCGGACGATCTGCGAGACGGATGCCGCAATTGGATCCGTCGAACAACGATATATGGGTTTCGATCACGCCTTCGGGCAAGGTCTGGCTGTCTACGGTGAAGCCGTGGTTCATCGAGGTGATTTCCACCTTGCCGGTTTCCAGATCCTTCACCGGGTGGTTGGCGCCATGATGGCCGTGGTTCATCTTCACGGTGCGTGCGCCCAAGGCGAGCGCGAGCATTTGGTGGCCGAGGCAAATTCCAAAGACGGGCAGGGCGGTCCGGTCCAGGATCTCGCGAATCATCGGAACGGCATAGGCGCCGGTCGCGGCCGGATCGCCGGGGCCGTTGGACAGGAACAGACCCTGCGGATCGTGCGCCAGCACATCTTCGGCCGTTGCGGTCGCGGGCAAAACGGTCACGTCGCAGCCTGCCGATGCGAGGCACCGCAGGATATTGCGTTTCGCCCCGTAATCGACCGCCACGACCCGCGGAGCGGGACCTTCGCGCCGGCCGAAACCATCGGGCCAGGCCCAGCGGGTTTCGTCCCACCGATAGGATTGCGCACAGGTGACCGCCTTGGCCAGGTCCTTGCCCACCAGCCCGTCGAAACCGCGCGCCGCCGTCACCAGCGCTTCGATATCGAAATGCCCGTCAGGCGAATGCTGCAGCGCCACATGCGGTGCGCCCTGCTGGCGGATCGC
>JAGQRU010000024.1 GCA_020425105.1 Paracoccaceae bacterium | reverse complement strand
CGCGGATGATCAGATCCTTGGCCCGGCCGGTGATCCACAGATACCCGTCGGCGTCGATCCGCCCCAGATCGCCGGTTCGCAGATGCGTGCCGTTGGCATAGAGCCCCTTGTTCTTCGCCGCCTCGGTATAGGTATGACCCGCCCAGACGCCCGGGTTGGCGACGCAGATCTCGCCCACCTCGTCCACCGCGCATTCCCTTGTAATGGAACCATCGGCCGCGCAATGGGCGATCTTTACGTCGGTATACGGAAAGGGAATGCCGACAGAGCCGATCTTTTTCTGCCCCGTAACCGGATTTGCCGACACCAGACAGGTCGCCTCGGTCAGACCATACCCTTCGACGATGGCAACGCCGGTCGCCTGTTCGAACCGTTTGAACAGTTCGACCGGCAGCGCCGCCGACCCCGAGAACCCGCTTTTCAGCGTGGAGATGTCGGCATTCACCGGGCGCTGCATCAGGGCCGACAGCGCGGTCGGCACGGTGATGATGAAACTGGCGCGCCAGCGTTCCACCAGCTTCCAGAAATTGTCAAAGACATGATCGCCGCGATAGCCCTGCGGCGTCGGCATGACCACATGCGCGCCCGCCGTCACCGCCGCCATGACCACGGGATAGGCGGCAAAGACGTGGAACAGCGGCAGCGGGCAGAGGATGGTGTCCTCTTCGCTGAGCAGCAGTTCCGCCCCCAGCCAGCCGTTATACATCAGGCCCGAGGCCTTGTGCTGCGCCACCTTGGGCAGGCCGGTGGTGCCGCCGGTGTGGAAATAGGCGCAGACCCGGTCCGCTTGCGTCTGGTCGAAGGTCAGCCGCTGATCGGGCTGCTTTTGCAGTTCACGGTAGAAGGGCCAGATCTTCGCCGTGTGCCGCACCGGGTTCTTCGGACGGATCAGCGGCACCAGCATCTTCTTCACGCCGGTCATGTAGTGATTGAGATCCACCTCGACCACATGCTTGACATTGGGGGCGTTGGCCACGGCCTCGGCGACCTTCTGCGCGACATCGGTCTTGGGAAAGGCGCGCAGCGTGACCACGACCTTTGCATTCGTCTCGCGCAGGATGCCGGCGATCTTTTCGGGTTCCAGCAGCGGGTTGATCGGATTGACGATCCCCGCCGTCATCGCACCGAACAGGGTGATGGCGGTTTCGTTGATCGTCGGCAGCACATAGGCAACGGTATCCCCCTCGCCCACACCCAGCGAGCGGAAGAAGTTGGCGGCCTGTGTCACCCGCGCCAGGAACTCGGCCCAGGTCAGGGTTTCCGCGTGCGCGCCGTCCTCGGCGAACAGCTGGAACGAGAACGCCTTGCCCTTGCCATGCAGCGCGCGGGTGCGCACGATGCGGTCATAGACGGTGACCGGGACATCCCGGTCAGCCCAGGGCATTTCGGCCTGGATGGCGGCGGCGTCGGCAGCGGTGGCGAATTGGCGCGTCATTGTCATCCTCCCTGGCGCGAAAAACCGCGCCCCTCGCCCTCAAGATGGCGGTTTTGTGAAGGCGTTTCAATCAATGCCGTGGCGTCGCCTGCCACTGGCGAGAAAGGCAGCCCTGTGCTACCTCGGCCCCATGCTGGCGGTCTTTCTGCAAACCCTGCCTTTCTTTGCGGTCATCGGGCTGGGATACGGCGCCGGCAAGGTCGGATTTTTCCCGCCCGAGGCCACGGCCTGGCTGACCAGGTTCGTGTTCTATTTTGCCCTGTCCGCGATGCTGTTCGGTTTTTCCGCCAGCATGTCCCTGTCCGAGATCTTTGAACCGCGCGCGGCGGCGGCCTATCTGTGGGGCTGCGCGGTGGTCTATCTGATCGCGCTGGCCGTGGCCTTTGTCCGCTTGCGCCCCCTGACCGAGGCCGTGATGGAGGCCCACACCGCCATCATCGGCAACACCGGCTTTCTGGGCGTGCCCATGCTGGTGCTGCTACTGGGCGATCCGGCGGCGCGCACGGTTCTGCTGGTGCTGTCGATCGACCTGATCGTCTTTTCCAGCCTGTTGACCGTCATCATCACCCTGGCACGCGAAGGGCGCCTGACCCCGGCCCTGCCCCGGGTCATCGGGCTGGGGCTGGCGCGCAATCCGATGGTCGTGGCGATGGCCGCGGGGCTGGCGTGGTCGGCCACCGGCCTGGCACTGCCCGGCCCGGTGACCGCGACCACCACGCTTCTGGGTGCCGCCGCCACGCCCGGCGCCCTGTTTGCCATCGGCGCCAGCCTGACCACCAAGCGCGCCGAGCGACTGACAGTCGCGGGTTGGCTCAGCGTCGCGAAACTGGTGTTGCATCCGCTGGCGGTGGGCGGCGCGGCGGTGTGGATCTTCCATGTCGAACCCTATGCGACCGGGGTTCTGGTCAGCGCCGCCGCCCTGCCGGTGGCCGGCAACGTCTATATCCTGGCGCAGCATTACGGGGTGGCGGTCGCGCGGGTTTCGGCGGCGATCCTGATTTCCACCCTGTTCAGTGTGCTGACCGTGCCGCTGGTGATAGCCCAGGTCGGCGGGTGATCGGTGAAACTCGTGTGAAATTGAGGCGGCGCGGGCGCTTGCAGGCCCGTTTTCCCCTCCCTATATAGCCCTCGAAGCCGGGAAAACGCCCTGACGGGGGCCCGGTTCTGGGATCGGGGAGGCGAAGCCTGACGGGATCGTCGCCCCACAACATCGCCGAAGGAAAGAGGATTTCAACATGGCTAAAGTCATCGGGATC
>JAGQRU010000023.1 GCA_020425105.1 Paracoccaceae bacterium | reverse complement strand
GCAAAGCGCGAGCTCGACCCGGCGGTCGCCGCCATCCTGCGCGAAGAAGCCGCCCATGAGGCCGAGGTCCGCGCGCGCGAGGCAGCGCCGCCCGAGGACACCGCCCGGGCACCCCAGACCCCGCCCACATCCGGCGCCCGGGAACGTCTGGCCCGCCTTCAGGCCGCTGAAAAGGCCGCTGCGGGCCCCAAACTGACCCCGGACACCGAAGCGCTTGTCGAGGATCCGGGCGCAAGCCTGCGCGACCCGCAGCCCCCGGTACTGACCGAACTCCCCCCGCCCGCACCGCCCGGCACGGGGCGAAGGGACCGCGGGCGGCGCGATTTGCCGGTGCCCTTATCGAAAACCGAAATCATCGAAGCCGAAAAACGCCGGCGGCGGGTCGGCTTTCGGCTGGGCTTCGGCCTGACCGCGGGGCTGTGCTGCGCCGCGCTGGCGCTGTATCTGCTGGCACCGCATCTCGCGGCGGCGCTGCCGCAGGGGACGCCGCTGGCCGATCTGGTGGTGGAACACGGCAACCGGGTGCAGGCCCAGCTTGTCGAGGTGTTAGACCGCTGGCTCACCCGCGGCGCGGCGTCCTGATCGGTCAGAACCGGTCCAGCAGCCGCCGTAGATAATCAAGCTCGATTTCAGGCCGCGACTGGTCCCCCGACCGGCGACGGATTTCATCCAGCAGGTCCCGGGCGCGGCGATAGACGTCCTGGTCCTGCAGAAGACGTTCCTGACTGCCGGGCTGGCCGTCGCCGTTCGCCTCGCGTCCCAGCGGGTCGCGCCGGTCGTTGCGGCCCATTTCGCCCATCGCCTGTGCGTCCTGGCCGCCGCCCTGTTGCTGTTGCGCCAGATCCCGTCCCAGCTCCTGAATTCCATCGCGCAGCCGATCCATGGCTTCGGCCTGACTGTCCATCGCCGTTGCCAGATCGTTGTCGCGCAGCGCCTCTTCGGCGTCTTGCATGGCCCTGCCCGCATCCTCCAGCGCATCCCGCGCAGCGCGCGCGCCTTCGCCCGCACCGGGCAGCGCCTGCCGCTGACTGTCCAGCGTGTCGCGCAGCGCCTGCTGCCGGTCGGCAAGGTCTTGCGCCAGCCCCTGATCGCCCCCTTCGCCATCGCGGTCGGACGGCCCCGGCCCTTGCGGTCCGCCCTGGCCCTGCTGCTGGCCCGGCTGGGCGCCTTGCCCCTGCATGCCACGAAAGGCATCGTCGGACAGGCTCTGCTGGTCACGCAGGGTCTGGCGGAGCCCGTTCAACGCCATGTCCCCCTGACCGCCCTGCCCCTGACTCTGGCCCCGGGCGATCTGCATGTTTTCCATCATGCGGCCGATCTGATCCAGCAATTGCTGGGCCTCGGCCATCCGTCCCTGCTGCATCAGCTGCTGCAACTGGCTCAGCAGATCTTCCAGCTGCTGGCCGGACATTTCCTGACTGTCGGCGAAGTCGCGTTCTTCATCGTCGTCGGCCATCTGCTGGGCCAGCTGGCGCATGTAATCGCCCATCGCCTCGCGCAGTTCGTCCATCAGCCGGGCCAGTTCTTCCGGGCTGGCGCCATTCTGCATGGCCTCCGACAGCCGTTCCTGCGCCCGGCGCAGACGCGCCAAGGCGTCCGACAGATCGCCCTCTTCGATCTTCAGCGCCAGATCCCAAAGCGCATCCGCCATGTCCTGCTGCACCTGCGGGTCCAGCCCCCCGGGGAGCTCGGCTTCGATTTCGCGCACGATAGACCGCAGCCGCAGATAATCGGTTTCATCCTGAAAAAGCCCCTCGGGCTTGTGCGACACCGCCCGCAGGATCTGGGTGACCCGGCGTCCGTTGGCCCGCGCCCACAGCAGATCCCGGCGCTGTTCGATCAAGGCCCGTGACAGCGGATCGAAAAACCGCCGATCGGGCAGCGTGGCTAGAGCCAGCGGCGCCGACCGGCCTTCGCCGCCCGCCGCGTCTTCGGCAATCAGGGTCACGACCACGGGCAGACCGGCCCATGGGTGTTTCGAAAAGTCTTCCACCAATTCTTCGGCGAAGGCCGTCCGGTCGCCCGTGATCGGCAGGGGCAACATTACATCGATGTCCGGGCGCGCATCGGGATCGGCGGTCAGCCCATAACGGCGGTCCACTGCCGGAAGATCCAGCGCGATGACCGCCCGCGCCAGTTCGACCCCATAGTCGTCCGACGCCTGATAGGGCAGCCGGAATTCGCCGCTCAGGTCGCGCTCCACCGGTCCGGTGGGCGCGATCTGGGGCACCGCGTCCGGCGACAGGCTGATGTCCCAGGCCGCGCCGCCCGGCCCCAGTATTTCGATCCGCCCGGGCTGGATCACGGTGAAGCTTTGTGCCAGCGCCGAGGCGCTGGACAGCTCTCCGGTGCGGCCCGACACGGTTTCGGAAACCGCCAGCGCCCCGACCGCGCCATACAGGCGCAATTCCACCTGCGTGCCCGCCGGAAGGTCCAGAGCCCCCGGCGGCTGATCGTTCAGGTAAAGCCCGGGACGTCCGGTATAGGCCGGCGGTTCAAGCCAGCCTTCCCAGGCCGGACCTCCCAGAAGCGGTTCGGACCCTGCGCCCGGGCGGGCCGAAAACGGATCGAGCCGCAGGAAGGATCCAAACAGCATGCCAATCGCCAGCAGGGTCAACGCGATATAGCGCAACCCATAGCGGTCGAAACGCGACAGGCGCAGATCCGGCGCCACCGCGCGCGCGGTGTCCAGTTCGGCCGCCATGCGCGCCTGATGCGCCGCCCAGACACGTTCCGACGCCGCATCGCCCGCGCCAATTGCCTGCCGGTCTTTCAGCGCCGCGATGGGCCGGTGCTTCAACGTTGCATCCAGCCGCGCCACCGCATCGGCCTGATCGGGCCACCGGAAATGGCGCGCGGCATACCACACGCCGAAGGCCGCACCGGCCACGGACAGCAGGACACCGGCCCAGAACGCCTCCAGCGGCGCGGCTTCGGCGGCCCCGAGCAGCAGCGCCGCCAGCACCAGCAGCAGCACGACCCAAAGAGGCCAGAAGCCGCGCACCACCGCTTCGGCCCGCAGACCGAGCTGGGTCAGGAAAAGCTGCCGGCGCACGCGCTGTTCGGGCGTGTCGCTGTGGGCGGAGGGTTGCGTCATCATGGGCCTCCGGCGGCGCGCCACGCGCCGCGTACCAGATGACGGTATCTTACCCGCGCCAAAGGTCAAAGCCGCGCGCGATCACAATTGCCGATTGCGGCGCAGACCTGCCTGTTTTCGGGCGTTAGTCTGCGTCCTGCAGCCAATCGGGCACGATATCGCGCGCGATCATCTCTTCCAAGCTGGGCCGGGGGCGGATCACCGCCCAGCGGTCGCCCTGCACCAGAACTTCCGGTATCAGCGGACGCGAGTTGTATTCCGACGCCATCACCGCGCCATAGGCCCCCGCGGACCGGAACGCCACCAGATCGCCCGCCGCAAGCGGCGGCATGGGGCGCTGCTTGGCAAATGTGTCGCCGCTTTCGCAGACCGGCCCGACAATGTCATAGGGCTGCTGTTCGACACCGGCCGCCGGTTCGCGCAGGGGCACGATGTCATGATGGGCGTCATACATCGACGGCCGCACCAGATCGTTCATGGCCCCGTCGAGGATCAGGAAATCGCGCCCCTCACCCGATTTCAGATAGATCACCTTGCTGACCATGACCCCCGCATTGCCGGAAATCAGCCGCCCCGGTTCGATCTCGACCTCGCAGCCCAGATCCCCGACGCAGCGCTTGATCAGCGCCCCGTAGTCGCGCGGCAGCGGCGGGGCTTCGTTCGACCGCGTGTAGGGAATGCCGAGCCCCCCGCCCAGATCGAGCCGGCGGATATCGTGGCCTTCCGCCCGCAGGGTCCGGGTCAGATCGGCAACCTTGGCATAAGCGCGCTCGAACGGCTCCAGTTCCACCAATTGCGAGCCGATATGAACGTCGATCCCCACCACGTCGATGCCCGGCAGCGCCGCGGCTTCGGCATAGACAGCAACGGCGCGGGCGATGGGAATGCCGAACTTGTTTTCCGACTTGCCGGTGGCGATCTTGGCATGTGTCTTGGCGTCCACGTCGGGATTGACGCGGATGGCGATGGGCGCGGTGACGCCCAGCGATACCGCAACCGCGCTCAGCATCTGCAATTCGGGTTCGGATTCCACGTTGAACTGCCGGATGCCGCCTTCCAGCGCCATGCGCATTTCGTCGCCGGTCTTGCCGACGCCGGAAAACACGATGCGGTCGCCCGGCACGCCTGCGGCCCGCGCGCGCGCGTATTCGCCCCCCGACACGACATCCATCCCGGCGCCTTCGGCCGCCAGAAGCCGCAGCACCGCCTGGTTCGAATTCGACTTCATCGCAAAGCAGACCAGATGGTCCATGCCTGCCAGCGCATCGTCAAACAGCCGGTAGTGGCGGATCAGCGTCGCCGCCGAATAGCAATAAAAAGGCGTGCCGACCGCAGACGCGATGTCCGCCAGGGGCACATCTTCGGCGAAAAGCGCGCCATCGCGATATAGAAAATGGTCCATGTCCCCGGCCCCCTGCTGTCACGTCAGCGCCTCATACCAGACCGCGCGGCGCATTCAATGCCGCGCCACGGGCCGGTCCGGTTCGGTCAGGGCTGTCGCGCGCAGGTTCGCTGGCGATCAGATCCGTTCGTCCAGATCCTCACGCTCCTGCACCGTCGCGGCGGGTCGCGGTGCGGATACCGCCTCGTCCGCCGCCGGTTCGGGGCGCAGCGGCGGCGCCTCCAATCCGCATCCCGCCAAAGGGGCCAGCGGGGCCAGAAGCAGCAGACATATCCCGAGCCGGCGCATCAGATGCCCAGCCGGATGCCGCCGGTTCCCAGGCCCACCTTCAGCGGGCTGTGGCCCAGATGGACCGACGCCCCGACGCCGCCGGTGCCCACCGCGACATTGACCTTTTCGGTTTCGACCACATCGACCGAGGCATATCCGCCATGAGTGCTGACCCCCGCATTGACGCGTCCCGCATCGACCCCCGCATGCGCCGCGGGACCGCCCGTGCCCACCGACGCCCCGACATCGGGTTTCGGCTTGGCGCAGGCCGACAGGCCCAGCAGCGCGGTCAGGATAAGGGTCGTGCGAAACAGTCGTGTCATGACAAGATCTCTTTCCAATGTGCGATCCGGGTCCGCACCTGTGCCGGCGCGGTGCCGCCAAAACTGGTGCGGCTGGCAACCGAATTATGCACACCCAGCACGTCGAACACATCCCCCCGAATGCCATCGTGAACGCCCTGCATGTCCGTCAGGCTCAGATCCGGAAGATCGACGCCCCGGCCTTCGGCCAGCGCCACCAGCGCGCCGGTCACATGATGCGCCTCGCGGAACGGCAGGTTCAGTTCGCGCACCAGCCAGTCGGCCAGATCGGTGGCGGTGGAAAACCCCGATGCGGCGGCGGCTTCCAGCGCGGCGCGATTGGCGGTCATGTCGCTGGCCATGCCGGTCATCGCCGCCAGCGCCAGCATCAGCGTGTCCGCCGCGTCGAAGACCTGTTCCTTGTC